>RYWL01000112.1 GCA_003979155.1 Muribaculaceae bacterium | reverse complement strand
ATACATACCATGCCGAGGTCTGGCCGTTGTCTTCGTCGCCGCAGTAGCCGTCGGGGGCTGCGGTGTAGAGCTTATCCATAATTTCGCGCACGTGCTGCTGAGCTTTCCAGGGTTCGCCGCCATAGTTGTACATATACACCATATGCTGTATAGGCTGGTTGCCGTGGGCGTACTGGCCCATGTCCATCACCTGCATCTCACGCATTTCGTGGATGATGCCGCGGCTCTTGAGGCCTTCGTGACCGGGAATCACAAATACCGAGTCCATCATGTTGGTGAATTCTTTCTTACCGCCCATGAGGTCGATAAGACCCTGAGGGTCGTGGAACACGCAGAAGCTCCAGTGCCAGCTGTTGCCTTCGCAGAAATCGCGGCTCCATGCAGCGGGGTCGAAATTGGGGTCGAACACACCTTTGTCGCTGCGGCCCGACATGAGTTTGTGTTTCGGGTTGTATACGTTGTGGTAGTTGAGGGCGCGTTTTTTGTAGATGTCCGTTTCGCTGTCGGGCTTGCCGAGAGCCTTGCCGAGAGTGTAGATTGTCCAGTCGTTGTAGGCGTATTCGAGAGTGCGGGCCACATTCTGACCTATGCCGGTGTTGTTTGGCACGTATCCGAGTTCGTTGTACTGGTCATAAGCCACGCGGCCCGAAGAGGTGCGGGGCATGTGGTTGTTTGCGCCATGTTTGAGTGCTTCCCAGAGAGTCTCCACATCGTAGCCGCGGATTCCTTTGATGTATGCGTCGGCTACGACCGAAGCAGAGTTGTTGCCTACCATGCAGTTGCGGTGGCCCGGGCTTGCCCACTCGGGGAGGAATCCGCTCTCTTTATATGCGTTTACAAGGCCTTCCTGCATTTTGGCGCTCATGTCGGGATACATGAGGTTGAGGAAGGGGAAGAGGCAGCGGAAAGTATCCCAGAATCCGGTGTCGGTAAACATATATCCGGGGAGAACTTCGCCGTTATAGGGGCTGTAGTGCACGGGTTTGCCGTCAGCATCGATTTCATAGAGGCTGCGGGGGAAGAGCATCGAGCGGTAGAGGCAGGAGTAGAAAGTGCGGAGGTTGTCGACATTGTTGTCGTTGACCTCGATTTTACCCATTTCGCGGTTCCAAGTGTCGCGGCCTTTGGCTTTTACCGTGTCGAACGAATCTTTGCCAAGTTCCTGAAGGTTGCGCTCAGCCTGCTCGGGGCTGATGAACGACGAAGCCACGCGGGCGTGAACGGGTTGGCCTTTGCGAGTGGAGAAGCGTACGATAGCGCCGCTGTGGCCGCTCTGTGCTTCTGTTTTTCCTTTTTTGATTTCAGCGTCGGAAACGGCCGATACTTCAGTAAAGGGTTGGTCGAATTCGATGACGAAGTAGTTTTTAAAATTTTGGGGGACACCGCCGCTGTTGCGTGTGGTGTAGCCAGTGATTTTTTTCTGTCCCGGTTCGATTTTTGCATATGAGCCGCGGTCGAAGGCGTCGACAATCACATATGCGTCTTCTGTCGTGGGAAAGGAGAAGCGGAACATTGCTGCGCGGCTTGTCGGTGCAATCTCGGTGGTTACATCGTGGTCGGCGAGATACACGCTGTAGTAATAAGGCTTTGCCACTTCGGCTTTGTGCGAAAACCAGCTTGCGCGGGCATCTTCGTTGAATACAGGTTCGCCGGTGACGGGCATTATTGAGAATTGGCCGTAGTCGTTAATCCATGGGCTGGGCTGGTGTGTCTGCTTGAAGCCGCGGATTTTGTCGTGTTCATAAACATAGGTCCAGCCGTTGCCCATTTTGCCTGTCTGGGGTGTCCAGAAGTTCATGCCCCATGGCACGGCAGTGGCCGGATAAGTGTTGCCGGTCGAGAGTTCGAATTTCGACTGCGTTCCGACCAGAGTAGAAGCGTAGTCGACAGGGTTTTCCACTGCATCGGATGCAATGGCCGAAGCTGCGACAATAACAGATAACAAAAGTACTTTTTTCATTCTTTTTCGCTGAGGTTTAGATTTTCGTTCAGCGAAAATACATAAAAATTTTCACATATTAAAGCGCCGGAGCCATACAAGGGCCTTATTGTAGCGACATTGTCGCAAGAATGAAAAGAAATGTCAGCGATTTGTTACTTCCCCGGTGCGTGCTCAGTTGCATACTGCGTTGCGCGGAAGCAGGCTCCACGTGCGGTAGGCACTGCCGAGATAGCCTACGAAGCGGTGCCAGAATCGGTCGCCGGCGCCGGTAATGATATCGTCGGGCGACAGCGGAAATTTCATATTGACCCATTGTTCGTTCATGATTTCGTGTTCGAGCTGCCCTTCTGCCCAGCTCGAATACCCTATGAAAAATCGGATGCAGCCTTCGGTGGGATAGCCCTGGTTGACATATCTTTCGGCAGCTTCGAAGTCTCCTCCGATATAGAGCCCGTCGGCGTAGCGCCGTGCTTTGGGTATAATGTTCTGTCCGAGAGTGTGTATGAAATAGAGCCTGTCCTGTCCGAGCGGACCACCGCAGAAAACGGGAATCTCGATTGAGCTGTCGATACCGTCGAGAAGCTCGCCGAGCTTATACTCTGTGCGGTTGTTCAGCACCACTCCGGTGGTGCCTTCTTCCGGCAGATAGTCGATAAGCGATACTACTCCGTGATTGAAGCAGTCCTCGGAAATGAAAGGGTCGGCAATGAGCACGTGTCCGGCACACGGCATGGGCTTTGCGCCGCCGACTTTGAAGAATTGTGTGTTTAAGTCGTTCATCGTTGCTCGTGTTGAAACGTTAATGCGTCTGTTTATTTTATTAACACAGAAAAATGCTCTTTGTTAGCGCATATTTTAATAAAAGAT
>RYWL01000111.1:1828-2885 GCA_003979155.1 Muribaculaceae bacterium | reverse complement strand
CTATCGAACGAAAGGTACAGGGCCCGTCGCTCAACATTGTAGGCAAAATAGACCTCGACGCCCTCAACCAGAATACACGTCCCAAGAAAAAAGGACGTGACGACCGTCGTGGCGGCCGCAATGCCCAGTCAAACGGCGCGCAGGGCGCTGCTGCAGGAAACGATGCCGACCGCAAGAAACGCCGTCGCATAAGCGGCAAAGAAAAAGTCGATATCGAAAAAGTAGGGCGCACTGCCGGCAACCGCGACAACCGTCCGCAGCAGGGCGGAAACCGCAATCAGGACGGCGAAAACCGTAATCAGGGCGGTCGCAACAACCAGGGCGAAAACCGCCGCAACAATCAGGGCGACAACCGTCGCAATCAGCAACCTAAGCGTCCGGCAGTTACTCCCGACATAAACGAAGAAGACGTACAGAAGCAGGTTAAAGAGACGCTCGCACGTCTCACAGCCAAAGACAAGGGTCTGAAAAAAGGTGCCAAATGGCGCAAAGAAAAACGTGAGGCCGCCGCAGGTCGCGAGCGTCAGGCTCATCAGGCCGAAGAGGCCGAAAGCCGCATACTCAAAATCACCGAGTTCGTTACAGCTAACGACCTCGCCGCAATGATGGATGTGCCGGTCAACAACGTTATCGCCACTTGCATGAACCTCGGCGTCATGGTGTCTATCAACCAGCGTCTCGATGCCGAAACTATCAATATCGTGGCCGATGAATTCGGCTTCACCACCGAGTATGTTTCTACCGAAGTAGCCAACGCTATCCACCAGGAAGAAGACCGCGAGGAAGACCTCGTAAGCCGTCCGCCCATTGTCACCGTAATGGGTCACGTCGACCACGGCAAGACATCGCTGCTCGACTACATCCGCAAGGCAAATGTAATCGCAGGCGAAGCCGGCGGCATTACACAGCACATCGGCTCCTACAACGTCAAGCTCCCCGACGGACGTCACATCACTTTCCTCGACACCCCCGGTCACGAAGCCTTCACGGCCATGCGTGCCCGCGGTGCAAAAGTCACCGACCTTGTGATTATAATCGTCGCTGCCGACGACAATGT
>RYWL01000111.1:0-1818 GCA_003979155.1 Muribaculaceae bacterium | reverse complement strand
GTTCCTATCGTATTCGCAATCAACAAAATTGATAAACCCGCGGCTAACCCCGACAAGATAAAAGAAGAACTGGCCGGCATGAACTACCTCGTCGAAGAATGGGGTGGCAAATACCAGAGCCAGGACATTTCAGCCAAAAAAGGTATCGGCGTGGAAGAACTTATGGAAAAGGTGCTTCTCGAAGCCGAAATGCTCGACCTCAAGGCCAACCCCAACCGTCGCGCTGTGGGTGCGATTATCGAATCGTCGCTTGACAAGGGCCGCGGCTATGTGGCAAACGTACTCGTGCAGAACGGCACTCTCCGCGTGGGCGACGTAGTTGTCGCAGGCAACCACTTCGGCAAGGTCAAGGCCATGTTCAACGAGCGTAACCAGCGCATCAAAGAGGCAGGACCCGCAATGCCGGCGCTTATACTCGGCCTTAACGGAGCTCCTACAGCCGGCGACACATTCAATGTGCTCGAGTCGGAGCAGGAGGCACGCGACATAGCCCTCAAGCGAGAGCAGCTTGCCCGCGAGCAGGGTCTCCGCACCACCAAGATGCTTACACTCGAAGATATCGGACGTCGCCGCGCGATCGGCAACTTCCAGGAGCTCAATATCATCGTCAAAGGCGACGTCGACGGCTCTATCGAAGCTCTTTCCGACTCGCTTATCAAGCTCTCTACCGAGGAAGTGCAGGTCAACGTGCTCCACAAAGCAGTGGGCGAAATTTCGGAGAGCGACGTCACTCTCGCCGCTGCATCAAATGCAATCATCATCGGCTTCCAGGTGCGCCCGAGCATTGCAGCCCGCCGTGCCGCCGAGCGCGACGGTGTGCAGATTCGCCTTTACTCCGTCATCTACCAGGCGATTGAAGAGGTGAAAGACGCTATGGCCGGTCTCCTTGCGCCCGAAATCAAAGAGGAAATCACCGGCTCGGCCGAAGTCCTCGAAACATTCCATGTGTCGAAAGTCGGCACTATCGCAGGCGCAATCGTACGCGACGGCCGTATCAAACGCAACTGCAAAGTACGACTCATCCGCGACGGCATCGTGCGCTACACCGGCGAACTCGGTTCGCTCAAGCGCTACAAGGACGACGCTAAAGAGGTACTTACCGGATTCGACTGCGGTATTTCGATTGCAGGATACAACGACATCAAAGTCGGCGATATAATCGAAGGCTTTGAAGAAAAAGAAGTATCGCGCACTCTCGACTAACGTGAACACAACAGTCTATCTCAATATAGGCTCAAATAAAGGCGACCGACCGACATTCATTGCCCGGGCGGTCGCCGCCTTATATACCTTACCCGGTATGCAGGTCGAAGCCGTGCGACTCTCGGAGTATGTTGAATCGGAGCCCTGGGGCTTCTGCTCGCAGAACGCCTTTCTCAACCTCGGAGTCGCAGTCGACGCCGTTATCGACAAACTGTGGTGCCGGCAAAGCCTCATACAACTGCTCAGAGACATAAAACTCATCGAGAGAAGCATCTCAGGCTCCCCACACCGCAATGCCGACAACTCCTACGCCGACCGCGAAATCGACATCGACATTATCGCGGTCGACAGACTCTCTTTCTCTTCCGAAGAGCTCTCCATACCTCATCCGCACATGCATCTGCGGCCATTCGTGCTGCAGCCAATGGCCGAGCTCGCCCCCGGCTGGCAACATCCGCTTTTAGGCGCGACTGCCGCCGAATTGCTTTTATCGACAAAATAAGGGTGTTTTTCTATAAGAACGCCGCCGTTGTCGAAACACGTTTTCACCATTAATATGTATTAAGAGCTTGTTTAAAAACGATTGTTAACAGAAGTGAGTTTTCGGAGAGAAAT
>RYWL01000110.1:518-2885 GCA_003979155.1 Muribaculaceae bacterium | reverse complement strand
GTATCTGGTAGCGATGGTCGACGCATATGTCGATGCATCGCTGTCGCATTTCGACATAACTCCCGACCTCTCGCTCGACTGGTCGCCGGCCGTATTCCCCGCCGATTTACGGCAGAAGCCGGCTCTGGGACTGTCGTGGGCTTTTAATTTCTGAACTCTCTGAAAACTACTTGTATACAAATGAACAATATAGCAAAATTCCTTATTGTCGCTTCTGTTGCCGCAGTTGTAATGTCGGCCGAGGCTCAGTCGGTGCTCACCGTATCCGACAAGACTATTCAGGAACCTGCGACCATAATACCTCGCAGCGCCGAGACCGATACAAAGGCCATGCTCGAAAGCTGGTATCTTAAAAATTATGCCGTGCTCGACCACGATGCCGACAGCAAAGATTCGGGCGACCTCTCCGACGAAGTGCTCTTGCAGCGCCTGCAGGCTCTGCCTACAGTGATTGAGATGCCTCTCAATTCTGTGGTGAAGAATGCAATCAAATACTATGCCGGACGCAAGCAACTGGTGGAGAATCTGCTCGGCCTGAGCCTCTACTATATGCCCATTTTCGAGGAGGCGCTCGAGCGTCACGGCCTGCCCCTGGAGTTGCGCTATCTGCCAGTAATCGAATCGGCGCTTGTGCCTACGGCCGTGTCGCGTGCCGGTGCAGGAGGTCTGTGGCAGTTTATGCCGGCCACGGCTTCGGGGCTCGACCTCGAGGTAAATTCACTCATCGACCAGCGCCGCGATCCATATCTGGCTTCCGAGGCGGCCGCGAAGTATCTCAAGCAGCTTTACGAGACCTTTGACGACTGGTCGCTCGCTATCGCCGCATATAACTGCGGCCCCGGCAATGTGAACAAGGCTCTGCGCAGGCTCGAAGACGGCAAACACGACTTTTGGGAAATTTATCCCTTCCTGCCGTCGGAGACTCGCGGTTATGTGCCGGCGTTCATTGCCGCCAATTATATAATGAATTATCATAAGGAGCACAATATCTCTCCGGTACTTGCCAAGCGTCCGCTCATTGTCGACAGCGTGCATGTGAACCGTCGCGTGCATTTCCAGCAGATTTCCGATGTGATGGGAATACCGATGGATGAGCTCCGCGCGCTCAATCCACAGTTCCGCAAAGATGTCATTCCTGGCGATATTCGCCCCTATTCGCTTGTGCTTCCCTCGCTGCAGGTGTATGCCTACGTTGCCAATGAAGACTCGATTGTAAACCACGATGCCTCTAAATTTGCCCGTCGGGGTATTGTAGAGCCGGCTTCGGGTGCTGCCACCGGCCGCGATGCCAAAGGCGAGTATTATGAGGAGGAAGTCATCCAATATCATAAAGTGCGCAAAGGCGAGACTTTTTCGGCAATTGCCAAGCGCTACGGCATAACTGTAGCCACACTCCGCAAATACAATAAACTGGGTAAAAACGCTATCGCAGGCAAGAATCTCAAGATTGTCACCACGCGCCGGCGCTACAAGCCTACACCCGTAGAGGCTCCCGAGCCTACACCGGTCGACAGCTCACAGATAGTGTCGCCCGTTACCCTCGACGAGTCTAAAACGGAAGAGCTGCTGCAGGGCGCCGATAGCAATGCTGCCGCAGCTCCGGCCGACACCTCTGCAGTAGGTGCTGTCGCAAATGCCTTTGCTCCGGCGGCAAAGACTCCGGCCGATGCCGCACAGCCCAAAGCCGAGGCGAAGCCGAAACAAAAGCCTGCTAAAACGGCACAGCCCGCAGCCCCCACGGTATATAAAGTGCGCAGTGGCGACAACCTCTCAAAAATCGCCAAGCGTTATGGCGTTACGGTCGACGCTATCCGCAAAGCCAATAATATGTCGAGCGACCGTCTTGATATAGGGCAGAAACTGACAATTCCTAAGAAAAAATAGCCTCATGAAGAAATCAGACCAAAACTACGACGTACCGGTCGAGGATGTCGACCCCGTAGACCTTCCCGAAAACGCTTTCGTCGAACTGGGCAAGGACGAAGAGTACCGTCCGGTGATGCATCCGGCCCGCGAATACAAGGAAGTGACTGTCTACTCGGTCACTACCGGCCTTATTCTCGCTGTGGTATTCAGTGCCGCTGCGGCTTATCTCGGCCTCAAGGTAGGCCAGGTGTTCGAAGCCGCCATCCCTATCGCTATTATCGCCGTCGGCCTTTCGGGCTGGCTGAAAAAAGATAATCCACTGGGACAGAATGTGATTATACAGTCTATCGGTGCCTGCTCGGGCGTGATTGTCGCCGGCACAATCTTTACCCTTCCGGCTCTGTATATTCTTCAGGGTACACATCCCGAGATTACAGTCAATTTCCTTGAGGTATTTCTCAGCTCGCTCTTCGGCGGCGTGCTCGGCATACTGTTCTTCAT
>RYWL01000110.1:0-508 GCA_003979155.1 Muribaculaceae bacterium | reverse complement strand
CTTCATACCCTTCCGCAAGTATTTCGTAAAGGATATGCACGGCAAATATCCCTTCCCCGAAGCTACTGCCACAACGCAGGTGCTTATCAGCGGCCAGAATGCCAAGTCGTCGGACGGAGGCCAGGCCAAGCTCCTTGTGATAGCGTCGCTTATCGGTGGTATCTACGATTATATCGTGGCTACATTCGGCTGGTGGTCGGAAGTGCTTACCACTACGGCCTATTCATGGGGCCAGACACTTGCCGATAAATTTAAATTCGCGTTCTCATGCAACAGTGGTGCCGCCGTACTCGGTCTGGGCTATATCGTTGGTCTGAAATATGCCTTTGTGATTTTTGCCGGCTCTATTTTCGTGTGGTGGTTCATAATTCCCCTTATGGGCACTTATGGCTCGGCTGAAATCGCCGCCATGGCTCCCGGAACTATATTCTCGGAGTATGCGCGAATGATAGGCATCGGCGGTATCGCCATGGCAGGTATCATCGGCATCTGTCTCTTATACACATCT
>RYWL01000109.1 GCA_003979155.1 Muribaculaceae bacterium | reverse complement strand
AGATGTGTATAAGAGACAGCTCTGTCGCCGACCCCGTGGCTTTTGAAAACGCTGCCCTCGAGCCGGTGAAGATTTTCGATGCAGTAGAGGGTACGCTTATCTCTCCGCAATTCAGCCACATATTCGCAGGTGGCTATGCCGCCGGATACTACAGCTATAAATGGGCCGAAGTGCTCGATGCAGATGCCTTTGCATATTTCAAAGAACACGGTATTTTTGACAAAGCCACAGCCGACAGCTTCCGTGAAAATGTGCTTTCACGTGGCGGAACAGAGAATCCGGCCGACCTTTATCGCCGTTTCCGCGGACAAGATCCCGACATCAAGGCGTTGCTTGAGCGCGACGGAATAACGACCGACGAAGCAAAAATCGCCCGTCCGCGTAAAGACTGATTCCTTATGAGCAGCAGCCCGACGACCGGACAGTTCAGAGTCGAGGCCGCAGTCTATGTAAAGACTGCAGCGCGACGTCGATTGTGGAGTGTCGTCTGGCTTCCGGCTCTACTGTTGGCAGCAGCGGCAGTCGCCGGATGTTTCGACAGCCGTTTCTGGTTTCTTGGACTATTGCTGTTGTTGATTATATATCCGATGGCATTGTCGCTCACATGGCTCGCGTATGTTGCCAGGCCTGAAATGCGCTGGCTGCTGAGACCGCAGGAATTGACAATAGACCCCGACGGCGCAACTGTGGGCTTTTACGGCTACGACGAAGATGCTCCGCTCGAAAGCTCATTGCATCTTGCACAGGGCGACATCAGAGATGTGGAGTCGACGGGCAAGTATACGGCGATTTTTCTCACGGAAAACAGTTTCGGCATAAATTTTCTGCTCGTTCCGACCGAAAAATTGCCTGCCGAAGTAAATTTTTACGAACTAATAAAGGAGTGAGTTCATTAGATTGTTATGACAGAAAAAATGAACCAGATAACAAAAGAGGCAATCAAGTCGGCCCGTGCCTGTCTTGAGCAAGGCTTGCTGGCCGAGGCTTTTTCGCATCTTGCTGTCGGAGTGAAAATCGACAGCCGTCTCGTGCGCGATGCCGAAGCTCTCGAGGGCAGATACTTCTATATGCTCCGTTTTCTTTCGTCGAACAATGATGTTCCCGATTTGCAACAGATTCTACAGGCGGTATACAAGGAGTTCGACAATATTCTGTCGCGCCTCGAAATGGCTGTTATAGCCGACGAAGATCAGGGACTGCTCGGCGCGCAACTCCGGTATATGGCCCTGCGCCCCGAGGAGACTCTCGAATCGCTTGTAAGCGATTACCTCGCCGAGCTCGAAGCAGTGCGCGCCGATACGGCCGCTCTCACCGACACCACACGCCGGAGCAGACTCGAGCGTCTTGCTTCAGATATTTTTATGCGCATATGGGCCGAGTTGCCCAAAATCGACGATTCCGCCGGGCTTGTCGAGAGCCTGCTTATCGATGAGACGGTGCCCGTTTACGACCGTGCGCTGTGGACGGCCGCTATCGGCCTTGTTAATCTTCAGCATTTCACTGTGGAGCGTGCGCGTATGCTTGCGCGTGTCTATGCCGGCGCCGACAACAACCGCCTGGCTGTGGCTGCGCTTGTGTGGAATGTAATCGCTATCAATTACAATTTGCCCGAATTCGAGCCCGGACAATTCAATGAAGTGAAGACGGACATATTCCCCGAGCATGACCCGGCCGACATAGGAGCGGCTGTTACCGAGCTGGCCCGTTCGCTCGGCACAGAAGATTTTGCCCGTAAGTTCAAAGAGACTATCGAGCCGGAGTTGCGCGACCTCGGGCGTGCCGTGTCCGAAAAATTCAGCAATATCGATCCTGAAAAGGCCGATGAAATGCTCATGGACCCTGAATGGCTCGGCTCCGACATGGGTACAAAAGGGTTCGACTCTCTCAAGAGCTTCACTGAGGCGCAGCAGAGCGGAGCCGATGTGTTTATGACTTCGCTCGGCAAAATGCGCATGTTTCCGTTCTTCAACAACATGTCGAACTGGTTCCTGCCTTTCCATACTGCCAACAGCGCGCTCGCACCGGTTGTCGACGGGGAGGGTGCAGCGATTGCCGATACTGTGTCGAGTATACCTATGATATGCGACAGCGACAAATATGCGCTGCTGCTCTCTTTGGCCGCGACACCCGAGTCGCTGCGTGCAAAGGCTATGGAGGCTATGACCGCACAGATATACAATGCTTCGCAGATGCCCGGATATCAGGAGGCTTTCGGCTCTGGTACGAACTCCGACAGACGCACTCTCGTCACCTCGTATGTACACAATCTTTACAGGTTCTTCACTCAGTTCCACAAGGGCAAAGAATTTCCCGACCCTCTTGCAGCCGAGCCGACAATCGACCTTTTCGCCGATTTTATAAATTTTGAAGACTGCAAAGAGAATATCGCCAGTGGCCGACATATTGTTTGCGTCGAAGCATTATGCTGCTGCTTTTGCATGGTATCAGGAATTGGAGGCCGACCGCAAGCTCGACAACGCACGTCGTCGTAAAATGGTATTTTCCGCAGAGATGAGTCACAGATATCTCGCCGTAGAGATGTATAAGGCTCTGCTCGATATCGACCCGTCGGATTTGTGGGCGGCGATGCGACTTGCCTCGTGCATGCTCGGCGATGACAATGCCACTGGCGCTTGTACCGTGCTCGAACCATTCCAGCCAAACAACAGCGACAACAAAGAATTCCTTCGTCTTTTGGCTACAGCATATATGCGTGCCGGCAAATATGCGGAGGCTCTCGACACTCTCCACAATCTCGATTATCTGCTTGCCGAGGGCGATTGTTCGGCCAAAGGCGACATCGCCTGGGCCATGGCTCTGTGCGGCGATATCGCCGGAGCTCTAAAGGTATATGAGACATCCGACGATACTCCGCTCACACAGGCTCGTCGCGCGTTGGTGATGTGGCTTGGAGGACAGCGCCGTGCCTGTCTCGAAATA
>RYWL01000108.1 GCA_003979155.1 Muribaculaceae bacterium | reverse complement strand
GTTTATTATTTATGATTAGGGTATTTCTGAGGAATATTTGCTAATTTTGCAATAACAACCGTGAAAGTTTCGGGCTGAGGTCCAATGGCGGTTGCCAATCAAAAATACCCTAATCATAAATAATAAACCGTGAAAAAAAGAATTTTCCTATCGTTGGCTCTCTATCTCCTGTTTATTTGCGCAGGAGCGCAGACTATGGCACCCGGCTCCGTAGACGAGAAAGAATTTTATGCCGAGAAGGTGAAAACCGCCTTCCGCAAAGCATGGAACGCCTATAAAGAGTATGCATGGGGGCTCGATGCCGTGAATCCAATCTCTCAAAAAGGTCACAACTGGTACGCAGAACCTCTTCTGATGACTCCGGTAGATGCCTACAGCACCATGTGCATAATGGGTCTCGAAGAAGAGAAAAAGGAGGCAAAGGAGTTGATTTTCAACAATCTCAACTTTGACAAAGATTTAGAAATACAGCAATTTGAAATTGCAATCCGTATTATGGGCGGCCTTCTGTCGGCATATCAGCTCGACGGAGACCCTCGTTTCCTTGCACTTGCCGAAGACCTTGCAAAACGTATGATGCCCGTATTCGAGTCGCCCACGGGCATACCCTACCGTCTTGTAAACCTCCGCACGGGCAAGGTACGCGGCGAAATCACCAATCCCTGCGAAGTGGGGTCTATGCTGCTTGAGTATGGCGTGCTAAGCAAACTCACCGGCAAGCCCGAGTATTACGAGAAATGCAAAAGGGGCGTTGTAGCCGTATACGACCGTCGCGCACCAAAGACAAATCTCGTGGGCACCAACATAAATGCCGAGACAGGCGAATGGACCAACAAAGACGCTCACCTGAGCGGATGCATCGACGCATACTATGAGTACCTGCTCAAAGGCTGGCTCCTCTTCGGCGACAAAGATTTGAAGAAGATGTGGAATACCTGCAAGAAAGGCATTGCCAGCTATCTGGCCGACGAGCAGGAGAGCGGCTTCTGGTATGGCCACGCCGACATGGAAACCGGCGAAAGAACAAGCACCATATTCGGTGCTCTCGATTGCTTCTACGGAGCATGCCTTTGTCTGGACAAAAACATAAAGGACGCCCGCAAACTGCAGGCCTCGATAAACCGAATGTGGAATATGCACGGCCTCGAGCCCGAACTCCTCGACTACAAAAACATGTCGGTTGTCGCAGGATATTACATGGCTCGCCCCGAGGCTATTGAAGCCAACTATTATTTGTGGCATTACACAAAAGACCCACAGTACTACGAAATGGGCAAGACCATGTTTGATGCAATAGAGAAACACTGTCAGACCGACAATGGATATGTTCAAATCAACGATGTCCGCACCATGGAAAAATGGGACACTCTTGAGAGTTTTTTCTTTGCCGAAACGCTTAAATACTGCTATCTGTATTTCGCACCCGAAGAAGCTTTCAGCCTCGACAGATGCATACTCAACACCGAAGCTCATCCCTTCTTCAAAACTTGGCTTGACTGAGGTGTTGTCACCTCGTGCCGAGCTCGCACTAATACAAAAAAAATCTTGCGAAGTTGTTCGCAAGATTTTTTTTAGACGTTAAGTCGGCCGTGTTTGGATTATTTCAGAAAGCATGGCATCACTCTTTCACGAGGCGAAGAATGGCACGGGGTATGTCGGTGTTGTTGTTGAGAGCCTTGAATTCATCGGCACCGGCACCGACAGCATATACGGGCACGGGGTTGCCTGAGTGGCTGGTAGTGGTGTATGCAAGGCCGGCGGCATCGTTGAAGATGCGGAAGACTTCAACGGCGAAAGCATTGAAGTTGGCGTAGAGAGTCTTCTGGTCGGAGGTATTGCGAAGCTCAAATGTGCGATTGAAGAGGTCTTTGAGTTTGTCGGTCTGCTTGTCGGAGATTTTGATATACGACCAGAAACCGAGTTTGTCGGAAAGATACTGCTTCATGTCGTCCCATGTGTAGACCATACGGCTGCGGAGAATGCCTTCGCAGTACTGGCCGAAAACCTCTTTGGAAACACGCTGGTAGTCGATGTTAGCGAGGCCGCCTTTGGCACCGCGAGGAGATACAATCGACAGGCCTCCGGTATCGTGGTCGGCAGTAACGACGATGAGTGTTTCGTCGGGATGCTGCTCATAAAAGCGGAAGGCGATTTCGAGAGCGTTGTTGAAACTGATAATTTCTTTGATTGCCGCACCGCCATCGTTTGCATGGAGTGCGTGGTCTATATTTCCGCCTTCAATCATCATAAAGAAACGTTCGGGCGAAGTATTTTCGAGCTGTTTGAGGCAAGCCTCTGTAATTTGTGTGATGGTGAGGGCTCCTGCAATCGAGTCGATTTCATAGCCGGCGTTGTTGGCTTCGGTACCTATAGGCGACAGAAGCACGACTTTGTCTGATTTGATATCTTTGATGCCGTCGGGACCATAGACAACCTGATAGTTATTAGCTGCCAGACGGTCGAGCACGTCGGTGTACTCGCCTTTGCTGTTCTTGATGCCGCGAAGTCCGGCACCGGCGAGGAATGTGACGCCCGATGTAGCGAACTGCGAATCAATCTCGTAGCTCATGCCACGGTTGGGTACATGTGCATAGAAGGCTCCGGGTGTAGCGTCGTCGGCTGCCACAGTAGTACCGATGCCGATGCCATAGCCCATCTTGGCGAGGTCTACGGCGATTGAATACACATTTGTGGTGTCGGGTCCCATGCCGAGCATTGAGTTTTTGGTCTTGCTGCCGGTCGAAAGTGCTGTGCCGGCGGCGGCGCTGTCGGTAACTGTCGATGATGCCGAGTAGGTCATTGCCGCCGAGCTCACGGGGAACTGCATCATCAGCAGTTTGTTGGGATTGTTGAGAACAGTGCGGTTGTAGGTTTCCGCGGCCATTACAGGCCCCATGCCCATGCCGTCGCCGATGAAGTAAAAGATATACTTCGGAGCTTCTGCGCTTGCCGACAAAGAAGCTACTGCAAATAGTGCGGCTACTAAAATGTTACGTATTTTCATATTATCAGATATTTTATTGGATATTT
>RYWL01000107.1 GCA_003979155.1 Muribaculaceae bacterium | reverse complement strand
GGCTTCGGCTTCGTTTTGCCGGGGCGACAGGCGGTCGATCTGATTCTGCCACTCGGTGTAGCTCCATGCGTGGCCGGAGTTCATTATAGAGCCGTCCCACACGGAGTGCAGGTTTGTGTCGCGGTCGAAGAACTTCACTTTCACGTTGTTTCCGCCCAAATCGGAGAGATGTCCCATGTGCATTGGCTGATGCAGGTCGCCGACAAGGTGTATGAGAATTTTCATTGCCAGATTTTTCTGCGGTTTTGTCGACTTGGGGTCTGACAGAATCACTATCTGCTCGCGGATTCCGGTGACAACGTCGCCTTTAGGGTTGAGGGGAGTGCTGTCGTAGGGCACGCCTGCATCGATATTCTTATAGTGCCATGTTTTTGTGTATGCATAGTCGGGGGTGTGGCTGGCATTGTCGAGCCAGTTAGCCCAATATACGGGCGACTTTCCGTCGAGGATTTCGGCTACCGAGTCGGCGGCCGCTTTGGTCAGGTGGCACTCGGCGATATAAGCCACGGTGTCGTGTCCTTTCTGGCTCCATGCGTGTGCGCTGAGGGCCGATGCAAAAGAAATTATAGCTACAAGTAACTTTTTCATAGTAGTGCAGTGATAAGAATATGTGCCTATATAAAAATAACAGGCAGCGCCTTCATGCTGCAAGTGGCAGCTGTGCGGGCATTGCCTGTCATAAATAAGGTTTGTCGCTTATGCCTGTTCGGTAACTTCGGGGTCGATGTTGATGAACTTGCGGCCGTTGCGGCCAGACGAGAAGCGGACAGTACCGCTGACGAGAGCATAGAGAGTGTGGTCTTTGCCTATGCCTACGTTCAGACCGGGATGGTGAACGGTGCCACGCTGACGTTTGATAATGTTGCCTGCTTTGGCATACTGGCCACCAAAGATTTTTACACCGAGTCGTTTGCTTTCTGACTCACGGCCGTTCTTAGAACTACCGACGCCTTTTTTATGTGCCATAGTGTGTTCTTGTGTTTTTTAGGAGTGAGACAGATAGATTAAGCCTGGATGTCTTTGATGACAACCTTTGTGAAATACTGACGATGGCCGTTTTTGCGGCGGTAGTCGTTGCGGCGTTTTTTCTTGAAAACAATCACCTTGTCGCCTTTTACGAGGCTTTCGGCTACTTCGCATACAACTTTGGCTCCCTCTACAACGGGTGCGCCGATTTTTACTTCGCCGTCATTGTCGGCAAGAAGAACGCGGTCGAACTCGACTGTGTCGCCTTCTTTTACATTCTCGCCCAGGTAGTGTACATAGAGAAAACGGTCTTTCTCTGCCTTGAACTGCTGGCCCTGGATTTCTACGATTACGTACATTTAAAAAACTTATTGATTAAGTTAACCCGCTGAGGCGGAGTGTGTTGTCTGTTGTCGCTCTCTCTTCTTCTGGCCTATTGCGGAAATTCAGCCCACAAAAGTACTAATTTTTCTTGATTCTGCAAAATATATTTTACTAAGTTTCAGAGATTCACAGAGATTCAGCGCGAGATTCAGTCGTAGATTCCTGCGCAGACGCATATCTGCGCAGGAGTCTCAGTCCTGCGCGTTCCTTGAGGCGCATTTGGGACATATGCCTTTTATCATGTAGTTGACAGAGTGAGGCAGAAAGCCGCCGGGCATTACGACCGGCGGAACCCTTACCGACTCGAAGCAAAATGTCTCTTCGCACAGCACGCAGTGGAAGTGCACGTGTTGGTCGGATATTGAGTGACGCGAGTTGCTGTGGCACAATTCGTATTTGAGAGAACGGCTGCCGTCTTCAATCTCGTGAACTATATCTTTTGATGAAAAAATCTCGAGTACTCTGAATATACTTGCTTTATCGATAGAGTATTCCAGTGAGCTGTGCAGTTCCGCAAGGCTTACGGGGTGGCTGGCCTTGAGCAGTTCTTTTAATATGAGAATGCGGTTGGGCGTGGGCCGCACACCTCTGTTTTTCAGAGTGTTCTCTATGTCGGTGAAGCGCATTGGATATTCGGGGCAGATTATGTTTCGGTGGCTTATGCTCGGGCTATCGATCGATTGAGAAACCGAGGTCTTCGATTACTTCGCGAACGGCTTCTTTGTCGGGATTGCCTTTAATTTTTGTCTCGCCCGATGCCAGGTCTACTGTCACCGATTCGACGCCGGGGAGTTTTGTGAGGTTTTTCTCAACCATTGCCTTGCAATGGCCGCATGTCATGCCTTTTACAATAATCGTTGTCTGTGAGTTTTCCATTTTTGCAGTTTTCTTTGGGGTATATCTTTTTATTAGAGCATTGATAAGCAGCAATATGAGCACTGCCGAGCAAATGCCTGAGAACACTCCTACATGGAGGTGGCAGTGTGCTTCGGCAGCAGTCAGCGGCATAGTGAACCAGTTGCGCGGCATAAGATAGTCGATGCACAATCCTATGAGAATCGAGCCGATGATGATTGTGCCGAGGTATATGGCGGAAGTCTTTTTGCCTAAAGATTTGCCCACTATGATAATCGATGCGAAATTTGCTGCAGGACCTGCCATGAGCAGCACGAATGCGGCTCCGGGGCTGAGACCTTTGAGCATGAGCGACAGCGCTATAGGTATTGAGCCGGTGGAGCATACATACATAGGCACGGCCACAATGACTACGGCAATCATCGACAGCAAGGGGTAGCCGGCGAAGAAGGTGAAGAAACCGTCGGGTACGAAAACGGTTATGGCTGCTGCGATAACGAGTCCGATAATAAGCCATTTGCCAATGTTCTGAATCATGTCGACAAATCCGTAGCGGAGTGCGTCGACAATCTTGTGGCCAAAGGAGTCGGCGGCGGGTGCGTCGATAGTATCGACTTCGGTATCGGCGGCCTCGCAGCACGTTTTATCTTCTTTCGATACGAGCATGCCACCGATAAGCGCTGTGACAAGTGCTGCAATCGGGCGGATTATAGCAAATGCCGGGCCTAATAGCGAGTAGGTGGCGGCAATGGAGTCGATGCCTGTCTGCGGTGTGGCGATTAGGAACGATGTGGAGGCGCCGCGCGAGGCTCCGTTGCGGCGCAGCGACACGGCGGTGGGCAGCACTCCGCATGAGCACAGTGGCAG
>RYWL01000106.1:645-3057 GCA_003979155.1 Muribaculaceae bacterium | reverse complement strand
AGATGTGTATAAGAGACAGACTCTGTACTGCAGGTATGCCAGGCTTTGGTCGGCGATGATTTTGAATCGTCCTCCGAGTTTCCGCCGCCATGTGCGGTAGAGGTTGAAGAACAGACCTTTTTTTACGTATGCTTCGACGAAGGGGTGCAGGAAGAGGGTGAAATCGCGTTTGCCGAGGTCGCGCACTATGTACTCCAGTTTTTCGTAGAGTGTGTCGGTGAACAGCAGTGATGGCTGCACTTCGCCACGTCCGAAGCACGACGGGCATGTTTCGGCCACGGTGATGTCGAGCGCTGGGCGGACTCTCTGGCGGGTAATCTGCATGAGGCCGAATTTGCTCAGTGGCAGAATGTTGTGCCTGGCGCGGTCGTTCGCCATGATTTCGCGCATGTGGTCGTAGAGCTGCTGCCGGTGTTCGGCTTTGGCCATGTCTATGAAGTCGACCACGATTATTCCGCCCATATCGCGAAGTCTCAGCTGGCGAGCTATTTCGTCGGCGGCGCGCAGGTTCACTTCCAGGGCGTTGGTTTCCTGGTCATTGCTCGCTTTTGTGCGGTTGCCGGAGTTTACGTCGACCACATGGAGCGCTTCGGTGTGCTCTATGATGATGTATGCACCGTTCTTGAACGACACTGTTTTCCCGAACGACGACTTTATCTGGCGTGTAATGCTGAAATGGTCGAAGATGGGTTCGCTCTTTGTGTAGAGTTTCACAATGTCGGCACGCTCGGGGGCAATCAGACTTACATAGTTCTGAATCTGTGCGTGGGTGTCGGGATCGTTGACGTATATGCTTTCAAAAGAGGGGCTGAATACGTCGCGGAGCATGCCCACGATGCGGCTTTCTTCTTCAAAGACAAGAGCCGGCGGCTGCACGCGCTGTGCTTTGGCACAGCATTCGTCGAAGGCCTTGAGCAATGTCTTGAGTTCGGTATAGAGGTCTTCGGCCTTTTTCCCTTCGGCCGAGGTGCGCACTATGATGCCGAAGTTGCGCGGCTTCATGCTTTCCATAAGCCTGCGCAGGCGCATTTTCTCTTCGGTGCTTTTGATTTTCTGCGAAATGGATATTTTGTCGCAGAAGGGTGTCAGCACCATATAGCGGCCGGTGAAGCTCAGCTCTGTTGTCAGTCGCGGGCCCTTCGACGATATTGGCTCTTTCACAATCTGCACCAGCAGTTCGCGGCCCTGTTCGATGGCATCGGTGATGGAGCCGTGCTTGTCGATTTCGGGTTTGAGCTTTATCTGTTCCAGTTGCGGGCGCTTGCGGCGGTCGGCAAGGAGTTTCTGGAAGTATTCGGAGTATGAGCCGAAGTTCGCTCCCAGGTCGAGGTAGTGTAGGAATGCATCCTTTTCATAGCCCACATTCACAAATGCAGCGTTCAGTCCCGGCATGAGCTTCTTCACCTTGGCAAGGTAAATGTCGCCGACGGCGTATGCGATATTGCGCTGTTCTTTCTGAAGCGACACAAGTCGGCCTTCTTCCAGAAGCGCTATCGATACATCCGATGACTGGACGTCTACGATGAGTTCGCTTTTCATTGTTGTGTGGGTTTGGTTTGAAAGGATCTGCCCTGGCTTATGCGGGGATGGGGTGGCCGGCGGAGGAATACCTTTGTTCACTTCATGAGACGACAAAACGCGCCGACGCAACTGGGATTCTCCCCGGTGCGTCTGCGTGTCTGTCGGTATTCTTTATAGGCCGTAATCCTCACAAGGCTGCAGGGCGCATTGTGCAAGGGTGTGTGGGTTTCTCTTGGGCATGCCTGCGATGAGCAGGCCTTGCCGCTGTGAGATTCCGTGCGCCTTATTTCTTCTTGTGACGGTTTTTCCTTAGGCGTTTTTTGCGTTTGTGGGTAGCCATTTTGTGGCCTTTTCTTTTCTTTCCGCTGGGCATTGTTGCTAGGGTTTGAGTGATTAATATTGTATAAGCCGCTATCCGGCTGTGAGCTTTGCTGCGGCAATGGTTTCGGTTGTCTTATTTGCTTTCCTTAACCTCTTCCATGAACACGCGTGCGGGCTTGAAAGCGGGGATTTTGTGCTCAGGGATGATGATGGTGGTGTTTTTGGAGATGTTGCGGGCTGTCTTCTCGGAACGTGTTTTGATAATGAAGCTACCGAAACCGCGGAGATATACGTGTTCACCGTTGGCAAGAGAGTCTTTCACTACTTCCATGAACCGCTCGATTGTGGTGAGGACAGCGGCTTTGTCGATGCCCGTGCTTTTGTAGATTTCGTTGACAATGTCGGCTTTTGTCATTGCTGTGAATTTATTTGATGTGTTGGTTTTCAGGTTGGAGGAGAGCTCCTTGTATTGCCAAAATAGAGGCTGTGGCCTGCTTGTCGGCAGGTTGCTCCGCTTTTTGCAGGTGCAAATATCATAATTTTTTTTCAATCAAGAGCAAAAATACCCGA
>RYWL01000106.1:0-635 GCA_003979155.1 Muribaculaceae bacterium | reverse complement strand
AAAAAAACGCTTCAACTCCGAACTCAAATGAAAGGTAAAAATCTATTTATGACAGCTCTGATAATGCTGGTTGCCGGCGTAGCGATGATAATCACAAGCGACACTCTCGCGAGCGCGCACATTGTCGTCGGCGGTGGCATCCTTTTCATTCTGGCAGGCATTGCCAACATGCTGTTTTTCCTGGGCGCACGCGATCGCCACGGACACGTCCGCACCGGCGCCTTCGGGAGTGCGGTAGGCTGGGTGGCAAGCGCAGCAGCCATCGTTCTCGGCACAGCCATGCTGCTGTTCCAGCAGACATTCTTACCGCTGGTGTCGTTCATTTTCGCAGTAATGGTACTGTTCGCCGCAATATACCAGACGTGCCTGCTGCTTTTCGGGACGCGGCCTATGCGCCTCAGCCCCTGGTTCTTCATAGTGCCCATGCTTCTGCTTGTAGCCGCAAGCTACATCTTCCTGAAAAGGGGCGACATCAACACTACCGACCAACACATTATGCTGATATCGGGATGCGCATTCACCCTCTTCGGAATTGTCTCGATTGTCGAAGGCATCATCATAGCACACGGCAACCGCCGCATCGACAAAGCGGCACAGGCAAAGCCCGAACCGGCTCACACGCCAGACTACAATAT
>RYWL01000105.1 GCA_003979155.1 Muribaculaceae bacterium | reverse complement strand
CAAACCTGTAACCTTCTGATCCGTAGTCAGATGCTCTATTCAGTTGAGCTAGCGAGCCGTAGGCTTCTGCCGTTTTGCGGTGCAAAGTTATGCCATTATATTTATTCCACCAAATTTTTTAACACTATTTTAACATAATTACACTCAACTTTTTTGTGCAAGTGCTGACAGAAGGTCGCTGACCACAAATGTGCTGCCACCGACAAACACCGTATCTCCACAAGCGGCATCGGCAAGTGCAGCGTTGTAGGCGTCAGATACTGAGGAAAATATGCAACCATCAATACCATGAAGTTTAGCTACGGCAGCTGTCTCTTCCGACGGGCGGCCGCGTTTTACCGAAGGCGAAGCAAAGTAATAACGGGCATTTCGCGGGAAGGTGTCGACTATCGAACTTATGTCCTTGTCATTTACAAAACCGAGCACCATGCTCAGCCGGCCACTGTCGGCTATTGAAGCGAGCGTAGGACCAAGATAGCGCCAGCCGCCTATATTGTGCCCTGTGTCACAGACCACGCGCACCGGCGTTTCCTTTATCTTCATCCACCGGCCCATCAGTCCGGTAAGGCTGCATACGGAGGAGAAGCCCTCGCTCACAGCCTGTGAACCAATCCGGCTGAATTTATGCCGCAGAATGTCGAGCGAGGCAAGAATTGTGGCGGCATTTTCTATCTGACACTCACCGGTGAGCTCTCCTCGGAGCTCGCCCCAGGCAGTGTCGCTGTATATCATCTCATCGCCCGAGTGCAGGGCAGAACTGAAATACGGACTATCGCCTGCAAAAACAATAGGAGCGCCAAGCTTCGCTGCCGTACTCTCGAATACTTCGCGCACCTCGCTGTCGGCCTTGCCTATGACAACGGGCACACCGGGTTTTATGATTCCGGCTTTCTCACGCGCTATTTCGGGCTCGGAGGCTCCGAGCAGGGCCATATGGTCGAGCGAAATATTGGTGATTACGCAAAGCGTGGGGTCAATGATATTTGTGCAGTCGAGCCGGCCACCCAGCCCGACCTCAATCACGGCCACATCAACGTCGCTATCGACAAAATAACGCAAGGCCATGACCGTGGTGAGTTCGAAAAATGTAGGTTTAAGATTCTGTAAATCGGGTTGCCGCAGATATTCTTCAACAAAACTTACCACGTATTCTTCGCTCACTGGCACGCCGTCGACACGAATACGCTCACGGAAATCGAGCAGATGAGGCGAGGTGTACAGTCCTGTCTTGTAGCCGGCCGACTGCAGCACGGCAGCAAGCGTGTGGGCGGTGCTGCCCTTGCCGTTGGTCCCGCCTATATGAATGGCGCTCCGCAAACTTTTGTGAGGGTTGCCCCAGTGGGCGGCAAGAGTCAGAGTTGTGCCGAGACCCGGTTTATATGCTCCGGCACCGAGATTCTGAAACATCGGCACTTGCGAGTAAAGAAATTCGAGTGTTTCCTTGTAATTCATATCTGTCAGAATATCAGCCAGCCGGCAAAACCGGCTACTACTATCAGAAGTATCGGATGAATTTTGGTAGAGAGCGTAAGCCCGAGCACTACAGCAGCCAACGCCACGCTCTTGGCTATCTCGGTGCACTCCGACCCGAAGTTGGCAGAATTCATCAGCAGCAGGGCCGCTGAAAGAATAAGACCTATGACTACCGGACGCAGGCCCGAAAAAATGCCTCTCAGCCACGGGCTCTCGCGGTGGCGGGCTATATAGTGCCCTGCATAGCGGGCAAGCACAAACGAGGGGAACACCACAACAAGCGTGCACATGATTGAGCCGAGTATACCGAACAGCGGCGAGGAAAGCCCGGCTGTCTGCGTGGGCGCTACATAACCTATATATGTGGCTGAGTTTATGCCTATCGGGCCGGGAGTCATCTGCGAAATCGCAACGATGTCGGTGAATGTCTGTTCGGTAATCCAGCCGGGTGACACAATTTCGTTTTCAATAAGGGCGAGCATGGCATATCCGCCGCCAAAGCCGAAAAAGCCAATCTTAAGATAACTCCATATAAGACGCAGATATATCATTTTTCGGTCTCCTTTTGTTTGTCGGTAAGATTTTTATGCGCGCGTGTCGCAAGAAAATATCCTGTTGCGCCGCCAATGATTATCCATAATATCGGGTTCGACACTATGGGCAGCTTCGACCATATAAGTACGGCGACACATATGGGAATCCATGCCATTTTCCACCCTATGCCGGCCGATTTGGCCGAGGTGAATACCGGAGCGAGAATAAGAGCGACAACTGCCGGACGTATGCCCTTGAAAATGGATGTCAGCGTAGGATTTGAAGTAATGGCTTCGGGCGTGAGAAAGATAGCAATCGCCAGAATTATGAGGAACGAAGGCAAAATGGTGCCGAACGCAGCTGCCACTGCGCCTTTGAGTCCACGGAGCTTGTCGCCCACGACCACAGAAATGTTTACGGCAAGTATACCGGGCATCGATTGTGCCACGGCAAGCAAATCGAGAAATTCTTCCTTTTCGAGCCATCGGTGCTTCGACACTACTTCACGCTCGATAATAGAAATCATAGCCCAACCTCCGCCAAAGGTGAAAGCTCCGATTTTGGCAAATGTGAGAAACAAATTTTTTAGCATTGTCTGAACCGACTAAAATTCCACAACAGTGATGCCGGCACCACCTAAACGAACGTCTTCGTCGTGATAGTTTCTGACGCTCTGCACGGTGTCGAGATAGCGGCGGATATATTGCCGTAAGGCACCGGTGCCTGTTCCGTGCAATATGCGGACCCGACCCACATTAAATTGAATTGCATCATCGATATAATACATCACAGCCTGAACAGCCTCGTCGGCACGCATGCCGCGCACGTCGATTTCGTTGTTAAACGACAGCTGTCGCTCGCGACTCGAATCGGCGGTATTGCCCGAAATGTAGCTTACGCCTACCTTGGCGGCACCACTGTCGGCCTTGCGTATTGTGCGTTTGAGCCTGTCGAGCTTCACATTCATTTTCATCGACCCGAAAACTACAGTGGCGTTCTTGCCCGAAATATCGGCGATAGTGCCCACGGTGCCACCCTCGTCGAGCAGCACATTGTCGCCCGGCTGAAGCGCACGGTCGACTGCAGAAATTTTGGG
>RYWL01000018.1 GCA_003979155.1 Muribaculaceae bacterium | reverse complement strand
GCCCCGGCTTCTGACTCACCGGCAGCGTCGAAGTCATCGGTGTTGAACGACGCCTTATTCCTGCGACGCCAGTCGTCTTCGAGCTTACGCGAGCCCCATCGCTTCTGGAACTCGGTCTTGCCGGCATTTCGCGTAGCAGTATTATAGAAATACCACGAGTTGTCGGCGTTTATAACGAAGTTTTGCGTATTGTTGTCTTGCAGGGCATTTCCATTTGCAGCCTGATTGGCAAGATATTCCTCACGCGCCGCATCTTCGGCTTCTTTCTTCTCCTTCTCTTTGAGTGCCTTGATTATTTTCTCAATCACTTCCAGCTGCTGCTCGGGAGACATGGCCGCCAAACGCAGAAGCGAGTCCTGAAGATTTACATTCTGCGAATACACCGACAACTCGTCGAGCACATCGGAGCGCAGCTTTATCGCGGCCAGCCCGGGATAAGTGTCGGGGAGCTGCGGAACGGCCTCGGAGTACGACGGCTGCGCCTTCTCGTAATTGCGCTGAAGGAAATAGAGTTCGCCGAGTTTAAGCTGATTCAGCGCCTTGTCGATGCCGTTACGGGTCGATTTTTCATTGGCAATCTCATAATTTTCGATTGCACGCATAGTGTCGGCCCGGCTCAGATAAAGATTTCCTATAGCATAATATATCTGGTCGAGATAGTCTTTGTTGCGGTCGTAGCGTGTCATGCGCCGGAGCGCCTTCACCTCCGGCTCTATATCGGAGCCCGAAAAGACTTCCGACTGCTTGATACGCGCATTGAATTTGGTGCGGTAGGGAGCCGATGCCGATCCGCCTGCAGCAGCGAATGCCTTGTAGGCAAGTTCATTCTGCCCGAGACGTTCGTACACCTGTCCGAGGAGAAAGTTGAGACGCGTTTTCTGAGCGCCTTTCGCGCCTTTTACGGCCTCTACAAGAAAAGGAAGAGCCTCTTCGTATTTCGATTCGTGGATATAATAGTCGGCGTATACAAAATTGTAAAGCCTCCGCAGACCATTGGTCGGAAGGTCGTCGACAGTGATGCGCCTGAGTATCACTTCGGCCTCGAACTGCCAGCCCAAGCCGATATACGACAAGGCCTGAAAGAGGCGAGCCTCTGTGACGGTCTTAGGCAACCATGTGAAATGTCGGCTGATATAGAAGAATGTGGAGGCGGCACCGAGAAAATCGCCGTTGTAGTACTGGCTGCGACCCATCATCATCCATGCGTTGTGGAGGAAGGGATTATACTCGTCGCGCTTCATCCACTCCTTGTAAGCCGGGTCGTTGCGCCTGCCGGCTTTTTTTGCCGGTTTTTTCTTTATGGAACGGAGCTGTATGGCCTTCTGGGCTTTCTCTATCGAACGCGTAAAATCGCCCGACGGCTGTGGCGCGCTTTTGTCGTTACGCGCCTCTACGGGGTGCATGAACACATTGCGCGAATAGTCGTCTTCATATTTGCTCTCCATGTCGGAGAGGGTCTCCTTGAAATGCGTGTCGCCGTTGTAGTAGATATTGTAACGGGTGATGAATTCCTGATAGCGACGGTTGCCGGCAGTGTTTTTTTTGGCCGAACAGCCCGACAGCATCAAGGCCGCCGCAAAAGCGACGACCGCAAAAAGCATTACTCCTTGGGGGGACAAACGGAATTTCATCAGCTTTATAACGCTGAACCACGCTCACTTATTGTGCCATAGGCTGAGTGTGGGGCTTGTTAGCAACCGGATAGGCTATGCGCGAATGGTAGATAGTCATAAGACGCTTGATGAAGGCCTCTTTGATTGTCTCGATATCGCGGAAACGAAGCGTCGACGAATTGTGAAGGCCTTCGGCAATCTGGCCGTCGATAAGGCGGTTGACAAGCGCTGCTATATCTTCGCGAGTATGCTCTTTGAGCGAGCGCGACGCGGCCTCAACAGCGTCGGCCATCATCAGAATCGAAGTCTCGCGCGACTGAGGATTAGGTCCGGGGTAAGAAAAGGGTGTTTTGTCGACATCCTCTTCGGGGTGTGCCTTGCAATAAGTGATATAAAAATACTTTGCCATGCCGGCACCATGGTGTTCACGGATAAACTGACGGATAGATTCGGGCAGTCGTGCGCGCTCGGCCATCTGCAAGCCGTCTTTGACATGATTGACAACAATAGAGGCACTGCGCTCGGGCGACAAGGCGTCGTGTGGATTCACACCGTGCTGGTTTTCGGTGAAAAAGGCCGGATTTGCGATTTTGCCAATGTCGTGATACAGCGCACCGGCACGCACGAGCTGCACGTTGGCACCAATACGCTGGGCGGCATCACAGGCGAGGTTGCTCACGGCAATCGAATGCTGGAAAGTGCCAGGACACTCGTTCGACAAGCGCATCAGCAGAGGCGCGTTGATATCGGCAAGCTCTACGAGTGTTACCACCGATACAAAGCCAAATATACGCTCTACGGCAAACATCATTATATAAGCCATCGACGTGAGAGCAGCGTTGACCGAGAGTATGGCTGCCATGCGCCATGTGCAGCCTTCGACAGAGCCGTTCATCAGCAACTCGAGCGCCACATAGGCAAGAAGATACGCCAGAGCCACAACGCCCGACGTGCGCAGCAGTTGCGAGCGGCGTGAAAGCTCACGCAACGAGAACACCGCCGCAGTGGCCGCACAGAATTGCAGGAAAAGGAATTCGAGCGCGAACGCCGTCACGCCGGCGCATATCAGCGCGAGCGTGCCTGTGGTAAACAGTGCCGTACGGCCATCGAAAAACACAAGTACGAGAATGGCCACTATCATCATCGGCGCGAGATATACACCCTGAGCCACGAAGTAGTTTAGCCCCACTCCGACAAGGAAGAAGAGCGTTATGAGGCTGTAGATGAATATAAAGGCCATCTGATTATTGTATATATTGTCGCAAAAGAAATATATATACAGCATAAGCAGGGCCATGAGCATGGCCACATACAGGAATTGTCCGAGCAGCATAAGCCAGCGACTCTGATTCTGCTTGTTGCTCATCTGGTCGAGCATCGCCTCGAAAGTGCGCAGATTGGTGAAATCCTGCGACGAAACGATTGCTCCCTTGTCGATAATCGTCTGACCCTGAAGAATTATGCCGCGATCGGCGGTAATCGTCAGATATTCATATTCGTAATTGCGCCGGCACTCTTCCTCGTTTCGTGTATAGTTCGGCAGAAGCAGATTTTGCAGATTGCTTCGGAGAAAATACTGGTGCAGCTCGGGGTCGGTAATGACCGAATCGAGATAGACGTAAGCGTCACGAGGCGAAGTGAATGCCGATGTCGACATCTCGCTGAGCACATTTTTATTGAGAATCCTCACCTTAGGGAGGCGCCCCTGCTCTATTTCCTCGCGTGTGCGCATGTCGACCATTCCCGACGAATAGATTTTTCGCAGCTCGGCGCCGAGACGCCGCTGCAGATTGGTACCCGGAGCTTCGGGCAGACGGCTTACAATGGTGTCGATAATGAGCTGATTGAGCTCGAATATGGGCACGAAACGTGCACTGAGCGAGTCGCGGGCCGCAATGATTGTAGCCGAATCGGGATGAACAGGAATGTCGAACGGAGCAATGAGCTTGGAGTAGTTCCACGGACGGCCTTCCTCGTAGTTGTATCTGTTTGCCTCGGGATGCGGATAGAAATACACAATAATCAGCGTGGCCGCGAGAGCTATGAGTATTTTTTTGAGAAGCATTGTCGGAGGGAAATTATGTTTTAGAGAATTCGTGTGGCACGTGTCACACCCTGTATTTTTTTAGTGCGTCCGCAGAGGTCGCGCACTACATCTTTATCGTCAACTTCAATCCATAAGTCGGCATGGAATACAGCGTTATGTGCCTCGATGTTGAGTTTGCGCATATTTATACCCATGAGACTCGATATGAGCTGGGTTATTTCCTGCAAGACCCCCCGGCGGTCGATGCCTTCAATCCGCACATGGGCTGTGAACATGTCGGTGACAGCCGACCACTGAGTTGCCACAATACGCGAGCCATAGCCAGCCTTGAGCACCTGGGCTCTCGGACAGTCGACAGTGTGAATCTCCACTTTGCCGTCATCGTTGACAAAGCCGAGCACATCGTCGCCGGGTATGGGATTGCAACATGAACTTACTGTATAGTTTGCTCCGCTGGTGTCGGTACGCAAGGTGTATATCTGCTTGGTGTTGACGGGCTGAGGCGAAGTGGTTTCGTCGGAAGTATTATCGGCCGACGATGAGTTCACAATTCTGCCGATAAGGGGAATCTTCGACAGAATACCCGTTGACTGCCTCGTGCCTTCGACAGCGTGTCGGAGCGGCTTGATGAGAAAATCGCCGAGCACAATTTCTTCGGCACCGAGCTGATAGCATAGTTCGTCGCGGTTATCGACATGGAAAACACCCAGCATCTTGGTGATGACTCTGTTCGACTCCTTGATGCCATGGGCGGCAAGCCACTCTACAAGTATCTCGTTGCCTTTCACAATCACCGGCTGACGCATGGCACGCAGACTTTTACGAAGTCGGGTGCGTCCCTTGGCGGTATTGAGAAAATTTTCCCACTCGGGCAGCGGCATCTGCGTTTTGGAGGTGAGCACCTCGACCTGGTCGCCGCTTTTGAGCTCTGTCTGCAGAGGCATGAGCTTGTGGTTGACCTTGCCGGCGATGCAGTGCATGCCGAGCTCGGAGTGGAGATGGAAGGCGAGGTCGAGCACTGTGGCTCCTGCCGGAAGTGTAACCAGCTCACCCTTTGGCGTAAAGACCACGATTTCGGAGGCGAAAAGATTGAGCTTTAAGGTATTGAGAAAATCGATGGCGCTCGGCTCGGGATTGTCGAGTATATCCTTGATGGTTTTAAGCCATGCATTGAGTTCCGACTCTTCGTCGCCGTCACCGATTTTATATTTCCAATGGGCGGCAAAGCCTTTTTCGGCAATCTCGTCCATACGCTGCGAACGTATCTGCACTTCAATCCAGTTTCCGTCGGGACCCATCACGGTGAGATGCAGTGCCTGATATCCGTTTGCCTTCGGAGTGGCAATCCAGTCGCGCGTGCGGGTAGGATGCAACTGATACAAGTCGGTTATCGCAGAGTAGATGCTCCAGCAGATAGCCTTCTCTTTATTGATGTCGTCGCACTCAAACACAATTCGCATGGCATAAAGGTCGTAGACCTCTTCAAATGGCAAGTGCTTGGCCTCCATTTTGTTGTAAATGGAGTAAACAGATTTCAGACGCGCTTTTGCCTCATACTTTATGCCCAGTTGGTCGAGTTTCTGCTTTATAGGCAGCGAAAAATCGCCATAGACTTCGGAGCGGCGGGCCTGGCTCTGCTTAATTTTTTCTGATATCTGCGCGTAAATGTCGGGGTGCTCATACTTGAAGCTGAGGTCTTCGAGCTCCGTCTTTATAGGAAAGAGACCGAGGCGATGAGCCAGCGGCGCGTAGATATACAGTGTCTCACCGGCGATTTTATAGCGCTTGTTAGGTGCCATGGAGCCGAGGGTGCGCATATTATGCAGACGATCGGCCATTTTGATAAGCACCACGCGTATGTCTTCGCTCATGGTGAGCAGGAGCTTGCGGAAGTTTTCGGCCTGCACCGAGGCCTTGTCGCCGAATATACCGCCCGATATTTTGGTAAGGCCGTCGACAAGCTGGGCTATTTTTGGCCCGAAATGCTGTTCTATATCTTCGACGGTAAACTCGGTGTCTTCGACTACATCATGGAGCAATGCTGCGGAAATGGAAGTCGACCCAAGACCAATCTCCTGCGACACTATTGTGGCCACTGCAAGCGGATGCATTATATACGGCTCGCCTGAGCGACGGCGTACTCCGGCATGTGCGGCCTTTGCAAATCGGAAGGCACGATCGATAATCTCCACTTTTTTGCGGTGGTTGCTGTTCAGATAACCGTCGACAAGCGCCTGGTAGGCCTGTTGAATCATCTGTTCATCGGGGTCGGTCTGCATATAAGTGCCTTCTTGTTCCATGGTGCAACTTTTTATTTTTTGCCAATTAGTTACAAATTTAGCACATTATGATGTAATTATCAAAAAAAAGTGCTCGGATGCAGTCAATTGGACGAATACAGCAGCAAACCTTGCAACACACAGCGCCTTACAACAACCATGACATCGACGCGTTGCTGCAGCTATATTATTTTTCGAGCAGTACTTCGGGGGGAGCAATCAGGTAGAGGCGTTTGCGTGCACGGGTGACAGCCGTATAGAACCAGCGATAGAGCATGAGCCCGAGAGCATCGTCGGGAATGTATGCGAGGTCGACAAATACATTTTCCCACTGTCCGCCTTGCGCTTTATGACAAGTGACGGCATAGGCATATTTCACCTGCATCGACGACCAGTAGGGGTCGGTGCGAAGAGCGCGCAGGCGCTGGTCAACCGAAAGACTGCCATAACGCTCGTTGTCGTTTATAACGCCGTAATACAGTCTGTTCCAAGCCTCCTGCGACATTGTGGCCTCGGGGTCGGAAAGCGTGTCGAGCATTATTTTGGCATCGAAAACGGGAACATCTTCATTGTCGACATCGGCCGAGACGGCAAACTGCACGTCGGCGAAGCGGAAACCGTAGCGCGTCTCCGAGCCGTAGATTTTTCGCACGGTGAGAATGTCGCCGTTAGCCACGAAGTCGATGCCTTTTACTTTCTTGGCGAAATAGTGGTTTCGGGCCACAATGAGGAGGTCGCCGGGCGTAAGTTCTTCTTCGCGATACAGCACCGAAGCACGTATGCCGGCATTGTACTCAGCGGCACGACGATTGCTGCGCGTGATGAGAATGGAGTTGGCCAAGCCGTGCTCGGCGGTGTCGTAGGCCCGCGAGATAATTTCGGGGAGGTCTTCACCGCTCACAACCACCACATCGCCGAAGCCGTGTATACGGAGTTTCGGCACCGGCATGGGGTCGCCCTCCTTGAGGGTGCGTATACGCGCCATCGCCCTGCGAAGGCGTGTGGCATTGAATAGAATGCCTGAATCGGCAGCCTGACGCGCCGTCTCGGTAAGTGTGGCGATTGTCACCTTAAGGCCGAGCCGGCGAAGCACATCGCGGTCCATGGCCGGCGAAGTATCGGAGCCTACCGGGGGAAGCTGAGCGGTGTCACCGATAAGAATCAGACGACAGTTGTCACCGGCATAGACATACGTAATAAGGTCGTCGAGCAGGCTTGAGCCTTCGGTGTCATTGCCTCCAATCATCGAGGCCTCGTCGACAATAAAGACAGCGTTTTTCGAGCGATTTTCGGCAGGCAGAGGCGGAGCGTATTCTCCGGGGACGGCAAATGGATTGTGCCTGTATATTTTGCGGTGAATGGTGTATGCCGCATGGCCGGCCGAATTGGCACTGAACACTTTTGCAGCCCTGCCTGTGGGTGCCATAAGCACAACTTCGCGCTTGGTGGCTTCGAGAGTCTGCACAAGAGCGCCGGTGAGCGAAGTCTTGCCCGTTCCGGCATAGCCGTTGAGAATGAAAACAGCCTCGGCAGGGGTCTCAGGGTGCAGAAAACGCGACAATGCCGCCACTACCTGCACCTGCTGGTCGTTTGCGGTGTAGGGAAGGGCGAGAAGGGTATTGGCGGCAAATTCCCGGGCGTCCATCAATTGCGTTCGGAGTACTCGACCAGTTCCTGATTGTATCGGTCGAGCTTCTTGTAGAGCTTAGTATTTTTTTCGTCGAGACGGCCGTCGACCTCAGCCTGGTAAAGAGCAGAGCCGAGAGTAAACATATAGCTGAAACGCTCCATATACTCAGGGTCGGCAAGGAGGTCGCGCCACGAATTGGGACGGTCACCCTGAGGCTCTTCGGCAATTTTGCGGCTCTTCTCAATAAGGAAGCGAAGAATTGCAGCATTCTGGCATATCATCTGTTCGTATTCGGGCTGGGAAATAGAATCGTGACGCTCTATTTTTACTGCCAGGTCTTCGCACACGTCGTTGTCGTAGCTTGCATCGTCGAGTATTTCACCGGAGCAGGCTGTCGCCGCAATAAGAAGAACAAGGAATGCCAAGGAGTATACAGGTTTCATTTCTATTATTAGTTGTGCGTATTTAAGGATATTATCAACCGTTTAAACGTCTGAGAAAGCTAAGAGTTCTGCCCCTGATTTAATCTGCGAGAAAAAATGCTTAACTTTGCAAGTGCGAAAATACAAAAAACTTCTGAAAAAAAATGCGTATCGACATAATAACTGTACTTCCCGAGATGCTTGAATCACCGCTCAACTGTTCAATCATCAAGCGCGCCCGCGACAAAGGGCTGGTGGATATAGTTGTGCACAATCTTCGCGACTACACCACCAACCGCTACCGCAAGGTCGACGACTATCCCTTTGGAGGCGATGCCGGCATGGTAATACAGGTAGAGCCGGTAGACCGCTGCATAAGCGCGCTGAAGTCGGAGCGCGACTATGACGAAGTGATTTTCACCGCTCCGGACGGCGAAGTCTTCAACCAGAAAATGGCCAACAGCATGTCGATGCTCAACAACATCATAATTCTCTGCGGCCACTACAAAGGCATCGACTACCGCATTCGCGAACATCTCATAACTCGCGAAATATCAATCGGCGACTATGTGCTTACCGGCGGCGAGCTGCCGGCAATAGCCATCACAGACTCCATTGTGCGCCTCATTCCCGGAGCAATCGGCGACGAGCAGAGCGCACTGAGCGATTCGTTTCAGGACAATCTCTTAGAGCCGCCGGTATATACCCGTCCGGCCGTATACAATGGCTGGGAAGTGCCGCAGATTCTTCTCTCCGGACACCAGGCGAAAATAGAGGAATGGCGTCACGAACAAGCCATGGAACGCACCCGCAGACTACGTCCCGACCTGCTCGACGAATAATCAGAATACAGGAAACTCAAAACTTCGCGCACGGGCCGACAACTCGGCCTCGCGTCCGTTGCAGTAGCTGTCGCACACTTTGTGGAATGCTGCAGAGTGATTCATCTCTGCCAGATGCGCCAGTTCGTGATAGATGACAAAGTCGCGCAAGTCGGGCGAAAGGAAAATAAGACGCGACGAGAGCGTGATTATGCCATGTGAGTCGCATTTGCCAAGACTACGCCTTATGTCTTTCACATTCCAGCCCATAGGCAGTGCGCCAACATTGTCGGCAAGCTCCTTTGCACGGGGCACGACGTATGCGAGCGTGGCAAACTTCGCCGCCCACAGCAGATTTTTATTGAGAAACGACTGAAACTCCGGCTCCGAGCTGTCGGTATCCTTGAGCCGGGGATTGATATATATAGTATAATTGGCCTTTTTACCTCTCAAGGGGGCCTGGTCGTTTACCTCAAACCGCACATCGGTGTTTTTATACGACACCGCGTCGTATTCGATAGTGAAATCGACCATGTCGCAGTCGATGCGCAGCCCCACATAAAGAGCTGATTTAGGGCGTATCGCAAGAATTTTTTTCTGCACTTCGGCATCTTCAGTAAATTTCATCAACTCATCATATGCCAGGTTCGACGGCACCACAAAGCATACTTCGGGGCCTATCCAGCGAGCCTTGACACGCCGTGCCGTAGGGTGCACCTTTATGCGCACGCAACCGTAGACCGGATGGCTATAGCGTCCCGAGGCAACAGTTTTCACGGAGTTTTTCATTTTCTATAATACACAGGTTCAAGATTCGCCCCAATGAAGTTTCTGACGGATGACATCGGCAAATGTGTGCCCGGCCGCCTGCATGACAAGCACCTTAAAGGGGGCACACGCCAGCACCACGGGAGTGCCTACATCGAGCAGAGCCGAACGTCCGTCGAGAGCAATGCGCACATGGCGGGCGCGACTTTCGGGCACAATAGTCACAGGCACGCTGCCGTCAATCACAAGCGGACGCATCGACAGAGAGTGAGCTGCGACAGGCGATATCACACACACGTCGAGCGTAGGCTGCACTATGGGGCCGCCAACTGAGAGATTATAGGCCGTAGAGCCCGTAGGGGTCGACAGAATAAGACCGTCGGCGCGATACTCGGCCAATGGCATATTGCCTATGCTTACACGCGCCTCTATCATCGAGGCCGACTCTTCTTTTGTTATGGCCACTTCATTGAGAGCATATACGCCCACTTCGCGCGGCAGTACCGGCTCCACAACTTCAAGAAGGCTGCGGCGCTCTATGCGCAGGCTGTCGTCGGCGATAAGCTGCATCAGCTGTGGCAGCTGCCCTATAGATAGGGCCGAGAGATAACCGAGATGCCCGGTGTTGACACCCACAATGGGAATCTCCTTGTCGCCCACCCACAAGGCGGTGCGGAGAAATGTTCCATCGCCGCCGAGACTCACCGCCAAATCGGCCGAGAAGTCGGGAGTGTCGGTCACAGTATCGACCACCGACAGAGCCTCGGGAATTGACTCCAGCAAGTGATTGTAGAGCTTGCAGTGCATCACAACAGAGTCGCCGCGGCCGGAGAGAATCTGCAGGAACTCGGACACGGTGTCGAACGCATGGTATTGTCGGCGACTGCCGTAAATGGCTATTCTCATATTTCAAGGAATCTGAAAAATTGGTCAATCCGTTCACGCGCCGCATCCATATCGGTGCTGTCGTCGGCTGAGCAGGTGTCGAGCACCGTGTAGCCATAGCGCTCAAGCGAGCGAGTGACACCTGATGGATTGCGGTGACTGACCCTAATGTCGAATATCACAGGAAATTTGCCGTCGGTCGCATCAGACACCATATTGTCGTATGCATCGGCCGAATCGCCCATCGAAGTGACGTTGAGATTGAGCAGATGCGCGTCGCAGTCTTCAACGGCCCTGGCAATACGCGAGGCCGAATAGTCCTCTCGCCTGCAGCCCACCAGCAGACGCGAACTCTCGCCCACCGGAGGGAAGAAATACTCGTTTTCGGGAAACTTATTGTTAATTACGGGCAAAATCTTTCGTGGTTTTATAATTTCTGATTACTTTTGCACTTCAGTAGGAGTATACAATCACTCTTCTCCGAAGGGAATACAAATTTACGATATTTTCTGCGATAATTCAATAGTGAATGACAAACTTAAGCGTTAATATAAATAAAATCGCCACATTACGCAATGCCCGTGGTGAAAACAACCCGAATCTCGAAAGCGTAGCGCTCGACATAGAGCAATTCGGAGCCGACGGCATCACAGTCCATCCGCGGCCCGACGAGCGTCATATACGCCGCGACGATGTATTCCGTCTCAAGCCGCTCCTCAAATCGGAGTTCAACATTGAGGGGTATCCGTCGGAGCAATTCATCGATTTGGTGCTTAAGGTCCGTCCCTCGCAGGTAACGCTCGTTCCCGACGCGGCCGACGCGCTCACCTCTTCGGCAGGCTGGAACGTGGCCGCCAACGCAGAATTTCTGTCGTCAATCGTGGAGCGGTTTAAGGAAGCCGGCATACGCACTTCGATTTTTGTCAACCCCGACATCGACACCGTGAAGGCCGCAGCAGCAACCGGTGCCGACCGTGTGGAGCTCTACACAAAGCCTTATGCCGACCTCTATCCCACCGACCCCGAAGCGGCCATAGCGCCGTTCTTCGAGGCAGCCACAGCCGCCCGCAAAGCCGGTCTCGGGGTGAATGCCGGCCACGACCTAAGCCTTGTCAACCTCGAGTTTTTCAGCTCGAGAATTCCCTTTCTGAGCGAGGTGTCGATAGGTCATGCACTAATCTGCGATGCCCTTTATCTTGGTCTCGAAGAGACGGTGAAACGTTACAAAAAATGCCTTAAATAACAAACTACAGACAATTATGAATGAGACTGTTGCCGCAGCTCCCTCGATGAGCTTCTGGGATCTCTGCCTTCAGGGCGGCTGGACAATGATACCGCTTGCACTGCTGCTTCTGCTGAGCATATATGTGTTTATCGACCGCTTCATTGCCTTGACAGGCGCCGCAAAGGAAGATGAAAACTTCATGAAACTGATACGCGGATATATTCACGAAGGCGAGACAGAAAGCGCCCTCAACCTTTGCCACGCTACTCAGACACCATATTCGCGGCTCATAGCCAAAGGTATATCGCGTATCGGCCGTCCAGTGAACGATGTGCTCGTGGCAATCGAAAACACCGGTAATCTCGAAATAGCAAATCTCAGCCGCGGCCTGCCCTGGCTCGCCACAACCGCTGCCGGAGCACCCATGATCGGCTTCCTCGGCACTGTCATAGGCATGGTGCAGGCATTTTACGCCATAGCACAGGCCGGTTCGTCGGCGTCAATCGACTCATTCGCATCGGGCATTTACGCAGCCCTTGTCACCACTGTAGCCGGTCTTATAGTAGGCATCATCGCACTTTTCGCCTACAACTTTTTAGTGGCACGCATCAACAAAATAATGAACAAGCTCGAAGCACGCACTATGGATTTCATGGACCTGCTCAACGAGCCGGCAGCATAAATCAGACTTATGGCACTGAAACGACAACAAGATATGCTGGCCACATTCTCCATGGCCTCGATGACCGATGTGGTATTTCTGCTGCTTGTGTTCTTCATGGTCACTTCGGCCTTTGTATTTCCCACCGCCATCGAAATAGATCTTCCCGAAAGCACCCAGCAGACGCCCGTGAAACCCTCTACGAGAGTATTCGTAGATGCCGAAGGCGCATACTTTGTGCTCGCGCCCGAAGCCGACGAGCCCTCGCCCGTAGCATCCGACTCGCTCGCGCTGGTGCTAGGCTCAATAGCCCCGGTCGACTCGCTCGGCGCCGTGGCCGTATATGCCGACGCAGAAGTTCCGTACGGCAAAGTAGTGGAAGTGCTCAACATCGGAGCCGAAAACTCTATAAAAATGGTGCTCGCCACAAAACCGTCGTCGCCACAGCCGGCAGCCTCCGCACCCTCGCTGCCAGAGCAAGACATGCAGCAGCAACCCATTAACAATATACAGCAATGAAAAATTCGCGCACTGCCGCTGCAATAGGCACAGCAATAGCGGCCGTGCTCATATTGCTCATTCTGCTCACGGGGCGACTCACACTCTCGGCCTCACAGTGGCCTCCTCTCCCTAAAAACGAGACAGAGCTTATTGAAATCGAAGAAGAATTCGTCGACCTCTTCGAACCCGTTCCCGTACGAGCCAATCCCGCTCCGGCCTACACGCCAGAGAAAGTGATTAACGAATCGACACCGGCACCGGCAGGGGGCATCGACCTACGCGATGCCGGAGAAAAAGCCGCGCCGACTCCCGAAACGGTACAAAAGCGTCCGTCGCCCCTCAAAAAAACCAAAAAGGAAACACCCGAAAAGACCGGGCCGCAAAAAGATGCCGAGAAGGCCGAGCAGACAAGCCGGCGTGTAAAAAAAGGCGTTGAAGATGCCTTCAAGGCTGTGGAAGACGCCATGGACAACACTCAATCGGCCGGCGAACAGAAAGGCGACTCCGGCAAACCGACCGAAGAAGCATCGTCGCTCAACGGCACCGGACAAGGCACCGTAGGCGGTGGATGGATAATGCCCTCGTATGCCAAAGTAAACTCGCGGCAGACCGGCAGCATCATTCTGCAGGCCGTAGTCAACAGTTCGGGTCGCGTGACATCGGTCGAACTCATCGGCGGTAAAGCGCCGGCTTCGGCCAACCCGAAGCTTGTGGAGCAATGCAAGGCAGAAGTCCGCCGGCACGTATTCACCCGATCCGACGACAAGGCTCCCGAGCGTTCGATTGCCCGTATCACTTACACATTCAGATAATACCGACGCTGCTTGTCAGCCGGCCTGAGACACCAGGTAAATCATGTAGGCGATATAGCATGCAGACAGTATGCCGCCTTCAACACGTGTAATGGTGCGATTGCCGAAGAACCAACCGAATGTCAGAAACAGCACTGCGCTGCCCGTCATAACAAGAAGGTCGGTCACGGTAATGCCGCCGAATGGCAAGGGACGCACCGTGGCGGCAGCGCCGAGCACCAAAAAGACATTGAATATATTGCTGCCGATTACATTGCCCACAGCAATGCCGTTGTTGCCTTTGACGGCAGCAACCACCGACGTGGCGAGTTCGGGAAGTGAGGTGCCGGCGGCGACAATTGTAAGGCCAACTACGGCATCACTCACGCCAAGCTGCCGGGCAATGGCCGACGCGCTGTCGACAAACATGTCGCCGCCATATATAAGCGCAGCCAGACCTCCGACAAGCATCACACAGCTCATCCACATCGATGGTCGGCGCTTTGCCGATACTTCTTCGCTTTTCGTTGTATCAGGCCGCTCATGTTTTGCCGAAGCAAAAACGTAGCGCATAAAAATGGCGAAGAACAGAAGCAACACAATACCCGACACGCGCGAGATGACAGGTGCGGTGCCGTCGAGCCACTGCGAGCAGCCCATGGCAAGGAGCACCACCGAAGCCACAACGACAAGCGGAATTTCATTGGACATTATAGTCCGCTCTATTTTCAGAGGCCGAACCATAGCCACTACTCCTATTATAACAAGGGTGTTGAATATATTGCTGCCAACGACGTTGCCGATTGCCATGCCGGTATTTCCGGCGGCCGCCGACATAATACTGATAGTAAGCTCGGGAGCAGACGTTCCGAAAGCTACAATGGTAAGGCCTACAATGAGGTCCGAAATACCGAACCGTCGGGCTATGGCTGCCGAACCGTCGGTCAGATAATTGGCACCGCAGAGTATCAGCACAAGCCCTACAACAAGCAGAATCGCATTCAACATTTTAAGCGTATAAAAAAGTTTCCGAACTATTGACTATAGATTCTTAACAATTTAGATATCAAGGCTGTTTTTCCCGGCTCGAAAAAGTGTATCCGCAAGCATTGACATTGGGGCGCAAATATAATTAAAATATTGTTTAATGTAGCGACAGCGGCCCCGGCATCAACACAACAATTTGCAAATATGCAATTATAATTGTAAATTTGCACCATACAGAAAGGAGTATCAATTATGGACACTGAATCCGACCGACTTGAGATACCGGCAAAAGATGCCGGTGTGCTCGACCGTATACGTTATCTTATCCGCCTCAAACGCCACACCCAGGCCAGTTTCGGAAAATTTATCGGTGTCGATGCCGCTACTGTGTCGCGAGTGCTCAGTGGCCGCACGTCACCGTCGGATGCGTTTATCAACCGCATTGTAGTAAACCTCGGCGTATCCAAAAAGTGGCTGTCCGAGGGCTCCGACGTACCATTTCCCCGCACCTCCGAAGCACACTCGACGCAGGTGCAGCAGGGCGCGCCGGTATATAATATCGATGTAACAGCCGGCACAACGCCGCTCAGTCGCATGTTTACCGATGAGCGCGTCATAGGCCGCGTATATCTGCCCGGCATTGACCCCACACTGCCGATAGTGCGTGTGAGCGGCGACTCTATGGTGCCGCGGCTCAATCCCGGATGTTATATACAGATACGCCCAATAAACCTCGACGCGCCGATATCGTGGGGGCAGATTTATGTGGTCGTACTGGCCGACTTCCGCCTTGTGAAATACGTGCGGCGCGACGACAATCCTTCTATGGTCCGTCTTGTAAGCGCCAATCCGGACTATGACGACATAGAGGTACGCCGGAGCGATATAGAAGGTCTGTATCTGGTCGAAAACGTTATCAATCACGATTTTCTGTCATGAAGCTTTCAAAACCTTTGCCTCCATGCCATATAGCCGGACGACTTGAGGCCGGCTGCGACGAAGCAGGTCGCGGATGCCTTGCAGGCCCGGTATTCGCCGCAGCAGTGATTCTGCCCGACGGCTTCTCGCATCCTTTGCTCAACGACTCCAAGCAGATGAGCGAGAAGCGCCGCATGGAGCTGCGAGAAATAATTATGTCGCAGGCCGTTGCATGGGCCATTGCAAAAGTCGACGCTGCTGAAATAGACGAAATGAACATACTCAACGCCTCGATTGAAGCCATGCACCGGGCGCTGAGACAACTCAAGCCTCAGCCTGGCGCAGTGATTGTCGACGGAAACCGGTTCAAACCCTATGGCGACATAGAGTGTACGACCTTTGTAAAGGGCGATGGGCGCTTTGCCAACATTGCGGCAGCGTCGATACTCGCCAAGACCGAGCGCGACCTCTTCATGGCTAATGCCGCGCTGGAGTATCCGCAATACGGCTGGGAGGCAAACAAAGCCTATCCTACGGCTGCGCACCGTGCTGCCATAGCAGAGCACGGCCCATGCCCGCTGCACCGCATGACATTCCGTCTGCTTCCGGAGAAATAAAAATCAAACATACAAAATTTCGATATCAAAAATGAACAAAATCAAGGAAATATGCAAGCGGCCACAAGTGTGGGGCTTTTTCGTATCTATTGCTGTGATGGCTCTGCTGTCGCTGGCATTTTTCTATCCCGACAATTTCGCCGGCAACTCCCTGCGGCAACCCGACATGCTGCAGGGAGCAGCCAACAGTCAGGAATCAAAACTCTTTGAAGAAGCCACCGGCGAAAAGGCTCTGTGGACCGATGCGCTTTTCGGCGGCATGCCCACATTCCAGATTTCGCCGTCGTATCCTTCCAACAGTCTTTTCAACTGGATTAACCGGGTCTATGGTCTCGGACTGCCCGTGCCATCGAACCTCCTGTTCATGATGATGCTCGGATTCCTTATCCTGCTCTATGCCTTGCGTATGCGCTGGTACTACGCCCTCATAGGCGCTGTGGCCTGGGGATTCTCGAGCTATTTCATCATTATAATAGGAGCCGGACACATATGGAAATTTGTGGCACTCAGCTACATACCGCCCACAATCGCCGGCTTCATACTGCTCTACCGCGGACGATATGTGGCCGGAGCCGCACTCTTGAGTCTTTTCGCCATGATGCAGCTCAACGCCAATCACCCGCAGATGAGCTACTACTTCGTGCTGGTCATGGCCATACTCGCCATATGCTACCTCATTGAAGCCATTCGTCGGCATACCGTGCGCCGCTGGGCGATAGCATCGGCGGTCGCTCTCGTCGCCGGCGGCCTTGCACTCGGCGCCAACGCTCCCTCGCTATACAACACCTATAAATACGCAAAGGAGACCAAACGCGCCCAGTCGGAACTCACTCCACTTGAGCAAGCCTCAGGCAACAACAGCACCGCCGAACGTCCTACCGGCGGCCTGCCCAAAAGCGATATTGTGGGCTGGAGCTACGGCCCGTCGGAGCTTTTTACCCTCGTGGTGCCCAATGTAAAAGGTGGCGCTTCGGCTCGTCCGGAAGGCGGACAAATGGCGGCGCTCAGCCTCGGTAAACTCAACGCTGCCGCCGCTTACTCCGATGCGCCGCTGGTGCAGTACCTGAGCCAGTATTTCAACGACTCCGAGGGCACTAACGGTCCTGTTTATCCGGGCGTAATCATGTTTGCCCTCTTCCTGACGGGATGTTTTATTGTCAGAGGTCCGCTCAAATGGGCCATGGTATCGTCGAGCATCATAGCCGCCCTTCTCTCGCTGGGCTACAATGCCGAGTGGCTTACCGACATGATGATATACAACTTTCCGCTCTACAACAAATTCCGTGCCGTGGAGAGCATCCTCGTCATCGTTGAATTTGCCGTGCCGCTTCTGGGCATACTCGCACTGATACAGATTATCGATGCCGGAGCCGAGGCATGGAAGAAATACGGCAAAGCCATAGGCGTGGGCTTCGGCGTGCCGGCAGCGGTAAGCCTTGCCGCCGTGCTCGTTCCGGGAATTTTCGGCAGTGTTTTCACCGAAAACGACCGCTATACCACCGAAATGCTCCAGAAACAAGTGGCCGACTACGCTATTCAGAGCGGATATCCCGAAAGCCAGATAGCACAGGCCGTATATCCCTATTCACTTTCCTATCCTGCCAATAAAGAGGCTATCACAGCACTTCGCCACGGACTCGTACGCGACGACGGTCTTCGGTCGCTTCTCTTCTTAGCCCTCTCGTTCGGCGCAATCATGCTCTATGTGAGCCGCAAAGTGCGCATGGGAATGGCTGTGGGCGCTGTAGGCGTATTCACCACAGCCGATCTTTATCTGGCCGACAAGAGATATGTGTCACACTCCTCGTTCGGGCCCGCCGATGCCTCCGGTGAAATAGCTATAATGCCCGATGAAATCGACCGGCAGATTCTCGCCGAGGGCAATGGCGAGCACTTCCGCGTGTTCGATATCCCGGGCTTCACAATTGCCGACCGCTCGTATTTCCACAATATGGTCGGCGGCTATCATGCAGCAAAACTCAACCGCTATGAAGACCTCATTCAGCGTAAACTCATGCCGATGCTGCGCATAGGCTACATGCCCGACGATCCGGCGCTCGACGACCCGGAAGTGGCCGAAATAGCATCGCGCCTCCGCACAGCATATGCGGTAGCCGACATGCTCAACGCGCGCTACATAATCACCGGCGAGCAAGAGCAACCGCTCGTGCACAACAACAACGCTCAGGGAGCCGCTTGGCTTGTCGATTCTGTCATTTGGGTCGACGGAGCCGATGCCGAAATGGCCGGACTCGATGCCTCGCGCATGAATTTCACCCGTCAGGCAATAGCCGACCGGACCTTTGACGACGCGCTCCCCGAAGCACCGTCGATTGCACCAGGCGATACCATCTATATGACTTCGTACACGCCAAATGAAGTAAAATATCATGCAAGGACAGCCGACGGCGGCATAGGTGTATTCTCGGAGATTTATTTTCCCTGGGGATGGAACGCCGACATCGACGGCACACCGGCGAAAATCGCACGAGTAAATTATGTTCTCCGCGCACTGGCAATTCCGGCCGGAAGCCACGAAATAACAATGACATTCAACCCGGCATCGCTTAGAAATTCGTCGGCAGTGGCATATGCCTGTGCCTCAATCATCTACCTACTGCTCATCGCCGCCATATTCGTAGAGTCGCACCGCCGCCACCTATTCACAAAAGAATGACACTCTCGCCGCTGACATTGTTTCGCTGCATGCGCCACCGCAGAGGCTTCGGCATACACTCGCCCTTTGCCTTCAGGTTCGTCACCGAAGTGCTTGCGCAGCGGCTGCCCTACTACGGCTATGCCGATATTTCGGGCGACCCGCGCATCCGCCTGCTTTTCAGACTCACAGTCTATTTCCGGCCGACCACAGTCGCGGTCTTCTCATCGGAGCCGCAACTTCTGTGCCAGGCCATACACAAGGCATCGCCCGGAACGCACATCACCAACACGTCCAGGCCCGATTTTATAGTGGCCGACGCCGCCGACTTTCCGCCCGAAGCCTACAGTCGGTTCATTGCCGGCGGCGCAAGCGCTCTGATACTCAATGCGCTCCCAGCCACTCGCCGGGAAATTGCGTCGAAAATACCGCACGGCATGATTTTCGATAACCGACGCAGTACTCTTGTGGTGGCATCACTCAGCCATCTTCCGCGGCAGGACTTCGACGTATGGTTTTGATTTGCAAAGCGCTCGGCAGAAAAATTTGGCAGAACAAATAAAAATTTGTATCTTTGCAGCCGGAAAAATCACTTTCCACATTAACAAACTAATTATCAACCACAAATGCAGTACGAAACCGTTTTCATTTTAACTCCCGTTTTGTCTGACGCCCAGATGAAGGAAGCGGTAGAAAAATTCGCCAAGGTTCTCACCGACAACGGTGCAGAAATCGTAAACAGCGAAGAGTGGGGTCTGCGCAAGCTCGCTTATCCCATCGACCACAAGTCGACAGGCTTCTACAGCCTCATTGAGTTCAACGCCAATCCTCAGGACATCCGCAAGCTCGAGACCGCCTTCCGCCGCGACGAGCGTGTGCTCCGCTGGCTCACATTCCGTCAGGACAAATACGCAGCACAGTATGCCGCAAAGCGTCGCGCCCGTCGTGCCGCTCAACCCCAGGCTCAACCCGCAGAAGAAACTAAGGAGGACTAAACAATGGCACAGACACAGTCAGAAATCCGCTACCTCACACCCATGTCGGTAGACGTGAAAAAGAAAAAATACTGCCGTTTCAAACGTTTCGGCATCAACTACGTAGACTACAAAGACCCGGAATTCCTCAAGAAATTCCTCAACGAGCAGGGTAAGATACTTCCCCGCCGCATCACCGGCACTTCGCTCAAATTCCAGCGCCGTGTGGCTCAGGCCGTTAAGCGTGCACGTCACCTCGCACTGCTACCCTACGTAACCGACCTTATGAAATAACCCCCTTACCGAACGAAATATTATGAAGATTATTCTCAAAGAAGACGTTTCGGGCCTCGGCTATAAGGACGACGTCGTTGAAGTAAAGAACGGCTACGGCCGCAACTACCTCATTCCCACCGGTAAGGCTGTTATCGCCACCGAATCGGCACTCAAAGTACTCGCCGAGAACCAGCGTCAGCGCGCTCACAAACTCGCCAAAATCAAGGCCGACGCCGAAGAACTTGCAGCCAAGCTCAAAGACGTCAAGCTCACAATCGGTGCCAAGACAAGCGCCACAGGCACTATCTTCGGCTCTGTCAACAGCATCCAGATTGCTGAAGCTCTCGAAAAACTCGGTTTCAGCGTTGACCGCAAAATCATCGACATCAAGGAATCTGTCAAAGAAGTTGGCAACTACAGCGCAACTGTCAAGCTTCACAAAGAAGTTTCTGTTGAAGTTCCCTTCGAAGTCGTTGCTGAATAAGCAATCAATCGCATAGATAACATACAGCGTCCGTGGCCGGCAATGGCTGCGGACGTTTTTTTAACTCCCTTATGAAAGACAACAGCGCAGAAATTTTTCCCATAGTCGACGAGCATGGCAACACAGTGGGCAGCGCCACTCGTGGCGAGTGTCACAGCGGCTCCATGCTGCTGCATCCGGTGGTGCACCTTCATTTATTCAACAGCCGCGGCGAGCTCTATCTGCAGCGCCGACCCGACTGGAAAGACATACAGCCCGACAAATGGGACACAGCTACAGGCGGACACGTAGACTACGGCGAGAGCGTGGCCGAAGCCCTGAAACGCGAAGTAAGCGAAGAACTCGGGCTATCGGGCCTCGAATTCCGATATATCAAAAGCTATGTTTTCGAGAGCAATGTAGAGCGCGAATATGTGAACGTATTCACAGCAGTGAGCGACATAGAGCCGTCGCCGTCCAACGAGCTCAATGGCGGAAGCTTCTGGAAGAAAGACGATATCGAAGCGGCCATAGGCTCCGGCGTGCTCACGCCCAACTTCGAGAGCGAATATATCAACTTGGTTAGACACATCACAAATGAGTGACTTCAAAATATTCGCTGCACCGCTCCAGGGCTACACCGAAGCCGCATGGAGGGGCTTTCACGCACGTCTGACGGGCTGCATCGACGAGTACTTCACACCATTTCTCAGAATCGAGAAGGGCGAGATGCGTCGCCGCGATTTACGCGACCTGACATCACAGCTCAACGAGGGGGCAAAAATCACGCCCCAGATAATTTTCGGCTCGATTGACGAATTCCGGCAGCTCACATCTACACTGTCGCAACTCGGCTTTGACCGAATCGACATCAACATGGGCTGCCCCTTTCCGCCCCAGGTGCATCACGGTCGCGGAGCAGGTATGATTACGCGGACAGAGCTGCTCAAAACTCTCTCCGAAGAGCTCTCACAAATGCCCGACATCAGCTTCTCTATCAAAATGCGTCTCGGCGCGACAGCCGACAACGAGTGGCGGCAGGCCATGCCCATAATCAACCGCATGCCGCTGCGACATGTCACGCTGCATCCGCGCATCGCCTCCCAGCAATATCGTGGAACGCTGAATTACAGCGAAGCGGCCTCATTTGCAGCCGAATGCGCACATCCGCTGATATTCAACGGAGAAATTCACTCCACGGCCGACATCGCGACAGTGGTCGAGCGTTTTCAGTCGATAAAAGGCGTAATGCTCGGTCGAGGATTGCTCGCCCGGCCAACGCTCGCCGCAGAGTACCGCTCAGACAAAGAAACATCCGATGAAGAAATACGAGCCTGCATTGTGGATCTTCACGAGGCCATTTACAAAGCCACAGCACCTTCACTGTGCGGCGACAGCCAGATTCTTGCAAAGATGAAGCCTTTCTGGGAATACGCCGGCACAACCTTCGACCGCAAAGCAATGAAAGCTGTTGCGAAAGCACACACAACAAGTGCATATCTCGAGGCTGTGCGCAAACTCTCCTGCTTTTGAGTGTATTTTGACTTTTTTTGATACCGCATTATCATATAAATCATAATAAAACTCTTAACTTTGCAAATCATCTAATACTATAATCAGCCAAATGGAACTCCAGAAAAAAATCGACAGTACATTCGAATCCCGTTTTGGCGGTCATGGCGCAGTATATGCATCTGCCGGCCGCATCAACCTCATAGGCGAACACACCGACTATAACGGCGGTTTTGTGTTTCCCGGCGCCATCGACAAAGTTATCATGGCCGAAATCCGTCCTAACGATACAGACACAGTAAGAGTTTTCTCAATTGATATAGACGAGTACACCGAATTCGGTCTCAACGAAGCCGACGCCCCCAAACAGTCGTGGGCCCGCTACATATTCGGCGTATGCCGCGAAATACTCAAACGCGGAGGCAACGTGCATGGCTTCGACGCCGTATTTGCCGGCAATGTACCTCTGGGAGCAGGCCTGAGCTCATCGGCCGCACTCGAGTCGTGCTTCGCTTTCGCAATCAACGACCTCTTCAACAACAACCAGATTGATAAATTCGAGCTTGCCCGAATCGGCCAGTCGACCGAACACAATTATTGCGGCGTAAACTGCGGCATCATGGACCAGTTTGCCTCCGTCATGGGCAAAGCCGGCCACCTCATGCGTCTCGACTGCCGCTCGATGGAGTTTGAATACTTTCCCTTCTGCCCCGAGAACCACTCGCTGGTACTCATCGACTCGCGCGTAAAACATGAACTTGCCGACTCACCCTACAACAAACGCCGCGCATCGTGCGAGCGTGTGGCAAAACGCCTCGGCATCGAAACTCTCCGCGACGCTGACATGGACATGCTCAACGCCATCAAGACCGACATCACTGCAGAAGACTATTTCAGAGCAAAATTCGTCATCGAAGAAAAAGAGCGCGTTCTCACAGTCTGCGACGCCCTCGTCAACGGCGACTACGAAACCGTGGGCCGCTGCATGTACGAGACACACGCCGGTCTCTCGAAAGACTACGAAGTAAGCTGTGAGGAGCTCGACTACCTCAACGATGTAGCACGTGAATGCGGTGTGACCGGTTCGCGCATCATGGGCGGCGGCTTCGGCGGCTGCACAATCAACCTTGTCGAAAACGACAAGATGGACAAATTTGTCGAAGAAGCTAAAAAACGCTTCAACGAAAAATATGGCCACGAACCCAAGGTCTACCCCGTTGTAATCAGCGACGGCGCACACAAAGTGTGCGAGGCCACTCACTAAAAAAGCATTGCCACGAGATAGCCGGACGCCTCTCCCGGCTATCTCATTTTTACAATAATCAAAATCATTTAGAGACAGTGACCGAATATAAAGACACAGTACTCGTATCGGGCGGAGCCGGATATATCGGCACCCACACAGCCGTCGCCCTTATAGAAGCAGGCTACGACGTAGTAATTATCGACAACTTCTCAAACAGCGAACCGACAGCAATCGAAGGCGTCGAAAAAATCGTAGGCCGCAAAGTAGCCTTCGAAGAAGTCGACACATGCGACATCAATGCCCTTCGCGGCATTTTCGAACGTTATCAGTTCAGCTCGGTAATCCACTTTGCAGCATATAAGGCCGTGGGCGAATCGATGCAGGAGCCTCTGAAATACTATATGAACAACCTGGTGTCATATATGAACATTCTGGAGCTCATGAAGGTATTCAAGCGTCCCAACGTGCTCTTCTCTTCTTCGGCCACAGTATACGGCGACGCCGAGACACTGCCCGTAACCGAGCAGACACCCCGTCAGCCGGCTACATCGCCCTACGGCAACACTAAGCAGATTGCCGAAGACATTCTCCGCGACTGCTGCCGCGCTTACGAGGGCTTCCATGGCATTGCGCTGCGCTACTTCAATCCTATAGGCGCACATCCCAGCGCTCTGATTGGCGAACTTCCTCGCGGTGTGCCCAACAACCTGATTCCATTCATCACCCAGACCGCCGCAGGCATACGCCAGTGCCTGTCGGTTTTCGGCAACGACTACAACACTCCCGACGGCACCTGTCTGCGCGACTATATCGACGTGCTCGACCTTGCTAAAGCCCATGTGGCCGCTGTCGACCGTATGGTCGACGGAAAGATGAACGAAAAATACGAGATTTTCAACGTCGGCACCGGAAAGCCGCTGTCGGTGCTCGAGCTTCTCAACCGCTTTATTAAAGCCAACGGCGTCGATGTCCCCTACAAGATTGTAGCGCGACGCGACGGCGACGTGCCTGCCGTTTGGGCCGACACTTCTCTGGCTAATGAAGAACTGAGCTGGAAAGCCGAACGCGACATCGACGACACCTTGCGTGCTTCGTGGAATTGGGAGAAACATGTTCGCGGCATAAAATAAATATCGACAAAAACATGCTCACGACATCAAAATATCCCTCGCCCAAAGGCGACATAACTCTCATCAGCATCACCAACGCCTCGGGTGCGAAAACCATACTCAGCACCCTCGGCGCCGGCATTGTTGAAGTAAATGTGCCCGACAAAGACGGAAAACTCGACGATGTAGTGCTCGGATATGCAAATCCGGCCGACTATATCGGCGACGGCCCCTGCGCCGGCAAGTGCCCCGGACGGTATGCCAACCGTATCGCCGGCGGCCGGCTCAGCGTAGAGGGAAAAGACTATCAGCTCGAAATAAACAACGGACCCAATGCACTCCACGGCGGCTCGGAGGGCTTCCAGAATCAGATATGGACGCTCGAGAAAGCCGACGGCAACACCGTTGTGATGCGCTACGACGCAGCCGACGGAGAAGCCAACTACCCCGGCGCTCTCACCGTGCGCGCAACTTATGTGTGGAGCGACGACAACGAGCTTCAACTCACTCTCGAAGCCACAACTTCGGCAGCGACCGTTGTCAACCTCACAAACCACGCATACTGGAATCTAGCCGGTCACAACGCCGGCTCCGTTCTGAGCGAAAAACTCACACTCCGGGCATCCAACTATCTGCCCACCGACAGCACCCTCATTCCCGAAGGCGTGCTTGTGCCTGTGGCTGGTTCGCCCATGGACTTCACCAAGCCCAAAGCGCTCGGAGCAGAGATAAAATTGGAATTCCCGGCTCTTATCTACGGCAAGGGATACGACAATTGCTGGGCCGTGGATAATTACACTCCCGGCAAAATTCAGATTGTTGCCATCCTCACCGACAACAATACAGGCCGCAGTCTCACAGTGTCGTCCGACCAGCCCGGCGTGCAGATTTACACCGGTAACTGGCTCGCCGGTTGCCCTGCCAACAAATCCGGACGAAGCTACGACGACTACGACGGCGTGGCCATAGAGTGTCAGGATTTCCCCGACGCTCCGCACCACCCTGCCTTCCCCTCCACGATGCTGCTCCCCGGCGACAAATATTGCCGCCACATAAACTTCAAATTTTCTGTATAAACCCAGACTATCACACACATAACAATATGAAACCAACATTATTCGTACTGGCTGCCGGTATGGGCAGCCGTTACGGCGGACTCAAACAGCTCGACGGCCTCGGCCCCAACGGCGAGACAATAATGGACTACTCCGTATACGATTCCATTAAGGCCGGATTCGGAAAAGTAGTATTCGTTATCCGCAAAGATTTTGAGCAGGATTTCCGCGAAAAAGTACTCAGCAAATATGAAGGCGTAGTGCCCACAGAAGTCGTTTTCCAGGCTCTCGACAAGCTTCCCGAAGGCTACACCTGCCCGGCCGACCGCACCAAGCCATGGGGTACAAACCATGCCGTGCTCATGGGCAAAGAAGCCATTGCCGAACCCTTTGCTGTAATCAACGCCGACGACTTCTATGGCCGTGACGCATTTCGCGTAATCGCCGAAGAACTTCAGCGTCCGCACGACCGCAAAGGCGACTACTGCATGGTGGGCTTCCGTGTAGGCAACACAATGACCGAAAACGGCTCGGTAGCACGCGGTGTCTGCCAGACCGAAAACGGCCTGCTCACATCGGTTGTTGAACGCACTGCAATAAGCTACGACAAGGAGCACAACATTGTTTTCACCGACGAAAACGGCGAAGTGCAGACCCTCGAGCCCAATACTCCCGTGTCGATGAATCTGTGGGGCTTCACTCCCGACTACTTCGACTACAGCGAGCGTGAATTCAAAAAATTTCTCGACCACGACATCAACACCCCAAAAGCCGAGTTCTTCATTCCGCTCTGCATTGACACACTTATCAACAGCAAGGAAGCCACTGTAAAAGTGCTCGACACCGACTCAAAATGGTTTGGCGTGACATATAGCGCAGACCGTCCCGGTGTGGTCGAAAAATTCGCCGAACTGCACCGCGAAGGCGTTTATCCCTCGCCCCTTTTCAAAAAAGACTGAAACAGAATCTTTAACAAATTTAAATACACAGCCGCACGGAATTCCATCAAGCCGTGCGGCTTTTTCATTTTTGCGCTGCAAAACATGCTTTACATATAGTATTAATAATCAATTAATTACAGATGAAATTCAAACACTCTTAAAACACCTTAAGAAATTTTATCGCGAGAAAAGGAACAAAAACGGGCAAAAATTACTATCTTTGAAGAATCGAAACTACTAATTAACAGGCATTAACACCTCTCCCTCTTATGGAGCAGACATTCATAATCCTCAAACCCTCGACCATAAACCGCGGCCTTGTAGGCGACGTTATCACACGTTTTCAGCGCAAAGGACTCATTATAGCAGGCATCAAAATGATGCAGCTCGACGAAAAAATACTCCGTGAGCATTACGCTCACCTTGTCGACCGTCCCTTCTTTCCTCTTCTTGAAAAGTCGATGATGGCGACACCGGTAATCGTTATGGTACTTCGCGGCATTGATGTAGTGAGCGTAGTACGTGGCATGGTAGGTGCCACAAACTGCCGCAAGGCGACTCCGGGCACTATCCGCGGCGATTTTGGCATGAGTGGCCAGGAAAATATTGTCCATGCCTCCGACAGCATCGAAAATGCAGCTGTCGAAATAGCGAGATTCTTCCGTCCGGAAGAAATTTTCGACTATGAGCAGCTTACTTTTCCTGCCATATACTCGCCCGACGATTTCTAATCGAGAGCCTCGTAAGCTCCTCCGGAGCTGAAAAAAAATGACACACTCTGCAATCTAATTGATAAACCTCTCTATTTCATTCAACTTCGCCAACTAATGAAAATTTCTATAATTGCACTCACAACTGCACTGCTCTTCGGGTTCGGAGCCTCGGCGCAGGATTTTCGTCTACCCGACAGGCATCAGTCGCAGCACGGCCAGCTGCTTGCCAATCAAGGAAACACCGTGTTGCCCGTAGAGAGCACAACAAAATACCTCGAAGAGCTCTTCAGCGAAGAAGAAGAGCCCGAATTCGACATATATACCGAAGGCTGGGACAGCAAACTCGTGAACTGCTACGCCGGCGTTGAAGTGGCCCAGACAGCAGAAATCGACGTATCGAAGTTCTGCATGCCCACTCCCGGTTATATAACATCGCCTTACGGCTACCGCAGACGCTTCCGCCGCATGCACAAAGGCATTGACCTCAAAGTGAACATCGGCGATACAATACGTGCGGCTTTCGACGGCCGCGTACGCATCACCAACTACGACCGAAAAGGCTACGGATATTACGTTGTGATACGTCACACCAACGACCTCGAAACCGTATACGGACACCTCTCGAAATTCCTTATTGAACCCGATGCGTATGTCAAAGCCGGCGACCCCATAGCCCTTGGAGGCAACACAGGCCGCTCCACAGGCCCACACCTCCACTTTGAGACACGTTATATGGGTTATGCCATAAACCCCAGCGCGATTTTCGACTTCGCCAACCAGACAACCCATACCGATACTTACACATTCGACAAGCGTACATATCAGGAAGCTCGCAACTTCTCTGTTGCTGCAAACCAGGCATACGCCAACGAATACCGCAAGAAAAATCCTCCGAAGCCCTATGTGAAATCAACGGCAGCCGCCACAACACGCTCCACATCATCGAGCTACCGCATACGTAAAGGCGACACCCTCAGCAAAATCGCATCGCGCAACGGCACTACAGTGGCCAAACTTTGCGCTTTAAACGGCCTCAAAACCACTTCAAAACTTAGTGTGGGCCAGCGAATCAAACTGCGCTGACACCATTTTAAAACATCATAGCAAGCCACATCACCAATACGATGCGGCTTGTGTTTTTTATATGCCTACGTTCTCCTGAATTAAACTATACAGCCATATCCTCTCAAGCCGACGGCAAGCGACAAGTAATTATAGTTTGATTGCCGAAGTCTTTGAGCTCCGATATATCCTGATATCTGTCAATCTTACGATATTCAAAACCTTGTATAATAATTTTTCCGAACCTGCCAATGCCAGGCCGTCAAAGGTGACAGAACCTGATTCAAGAACAAATTTCACTGTCACAACTTTCGGCTCAAAGAAAACCTTTGCATCTCCTGTATAGAAGCCTGTCCAATTACCATATGAGCGAATATTTTCAGCCACTTGATAATAAGGTCGGAGCTAAAACCGCCGATTGCTATGCAGCCCGGGCCGAATGAAATATTGGTCAGACTTTTAGCATTTGCAAACGGGCCGGAACCAATCAGGCATCTTCCCAGAAGGATCTGTCAGACTGTCGAATGACATCCATGAATAACCTAAGGTCAGACGCTCGGGAGCATCACTGAAGTTTATACTCCGTATTGACGTGCAGCCTTTGAAAGACCCTTTTCCTATAGAAATAATATGAGCAGGAATATTCAGACTGACCAAGCCTGTGCATCCCGTAAACCAAGACTCGGGAATAGTCGTCAAACCTTCCAGTAAATTATGCTCGCGAAGTTCCGGTTGATTCTTAAAATGAAGGATTCCGGAATCTCGACAACTCCCGTGTGAAAATTTACCTGAGAGGAGTTATTGCCATAGGTAACTGGGCCCACGTATGCCGTACCGTCTTTGCATTGTATAGCCCATAACTCATTGGTTTAATCAAGATTAATTATAAGATTGGTATATAGT
>RYWL01000104.1 GCA_003979155.1 Muribaculaceae bacterium | reverse complement strand
GTGTAGGGGGCTTTCTCCAGCGTCGCCGCTCTATGGCTAAATCAGTCTCTTCGCAGCTTGTTCCGCACACTGTAGTGCGTGTCTCTGAATCAGTGGCACTATTTGTGCGGGCATGATTTAGAGCGCAGTCTGCCGCTGTCGGGAGTGCTTTACCATGCTGTGCTGCCAGGTGCAGGTGGGGCTTCTTCTGTCCCGTTGAGCTTCGCATTATCCGGGGTATTTATACAGCAAAAGCGCACGCGGCAGCGATGTTGCTGAGCGTGCGCTTTGGTGGTATTTATGTGCAATTACATTATACGTGCCGGACCTCCGCCCATGCCGCCGGGAGGGGGACCCATGCGGCGGCCGCCGGGATTGCCAGTGCCTGGACCTTCCCAGTCCTCGTGGTTGTTGCGGCGTGAGTTCTTTTTGAGGGTGTTGAACTTGTAGCTTACGGTGAGCATCACATAGCGTGTGAGCGAGTTGTAGCGGCTGTCGTCGATGTAGCTTGCGTTGATGCTTCGGCGGATGTTGGAGCGCTGTCCGAGGATATCGTATGCGCTGAGGGTAACGGCCATGTTGCGGTCGTGGAGGAACTGGTATGCCAGTGAAGCATTCCACATCCATGTGTTTGTGTCGAAGCCTTGCGAGTAACCCGAGGTGGCGCTGTAGTTTATGTCGCTGCTGATAACGATTCCAAAGGGGCTGTTGTATGTTGTGTAGAACGAGCCTCCGTAGCTGTGCACAGAGCGGTCGGCAGCTTTCTGGACGCTGTTGCTTACGTTCTGGAAGTTGTATCGCGGGCGGAATTCAAGTTCGATGAATTCGGGACGCCATGCGAGGCCGAACGATTCGTTTACGTTCAGCGAGCCCGAGCTGTTGCGCTGGTTGTTGTTATAGCCTACGTTGTTGTTGTAGGAAGCCGAGATGTGGTTGTTGAACTGAAGTGTTTTGCAGAAGGGGAGAGGCATTGAGAACATGTTCATAAGTCTTACGTTCCACACACCGTTCACATTGGTATAAGTAGTAATCTGTCCGCCGGTCTCGCTGTTGAATGTAGTGCGTGATACGATGGAGTTCTGCACCATCGATGCATCGAGCATAAGCATTATCGAGCGTTGCTTGTCTGCATTGAAATCCTGGAAGCGCAGGCTGAGGTTGTGGGTGAACGAGGGGTCGAGATAGGGGTTACCTATAACTATACGCAGAGGGTCGCTCTTGTCGGCTACAGGCTGCAGCTGCGACGTGGAGGGCTGTGACGAACGGCCCTCGTAGTTGGCCTGCAGACTGCGTGTTTTGTTGAGACGATATCGGTAGCGGAGGAATGGCGCGTAGTTGAGCACGCTGCGGTTTATGTCCTTGTTGTGGTCGATAAGGTCAACCGACTTTGTTGATTGCGGCACGAATGCAATACCGGTCTGGAGGTTTGCATTTTTAGTCACTTTGCGGTATCCGATTCGTATATTCTGGTTCATGTAGTCGTTGCGGAAGCGGTTCGACAGCGATTCGTTGAACACGAGTTCGGGGTCGATGACGGGCGCTCCGTCCCATCCGTCGGGGAAGGTGACTGGGTGGTCGTAAGTGAGTTTGTCGGCATTGTTCCAGCGGTAGGAGAAATTGTATGAGAGAACAAGGAAGTTGCCGTTCTGAACGTTGCCTAAGGGTTCTGTCCACGATACGCGTGCCGTCACATTGTTCGACCATGAGTGGTTGTCGGCATACTGGTCGTAGAGGTCAACCGAGTCGTTGAGGAGGAAGAACTTGTTGAACGAGTATGTGTCTTCTTTCTCGCGAGTGTCGCTGAGGCTGTAGTTTGCCATTACAGAGAACGAACGGCCGCGGTGCGATTTGAAGTTGTGGTTGTAAATGAGTCGGCCGCTGAACGAGTATGAGTTGCCGTGTGAAGAGGCATTGTTGATGCTTCGTGTTACTTCACGGCCGGAGAGGCCGGCATCGGAGAACATGCTTGTGGAGTCGTTCGATTTAGAGTCGTTGTAGTTCAGCGAGAAACTCGGCTGGAATTCGAGGGTGTTGAAGCTGTCGGGTTTCCACTCTACTCTGAACGAACCGCGAACGTTGTGGCCGCGGTCGATGCTGTTTTTGCGCGAGTACTGGCTTGATGTCGAGTCGGTGAAAATGTATGTGCGTTCGGATTCTGAGCGAGTGTCGCGGTCGGAACGTCCGTACATTATATTGCCGCCAACGCGGAAGATTTCGCCGTTTCCGATGTTGAAGTTAAGACCGAGAGCCTGCGATTTGTTGATGCCGTTGCTGCCGCCGAATCGACGGAAGCCACTGCCGCCGGTGTCGGCTGCCGGACGGTTGATATTGTTCATGCCACCGAGAATTGTTATCTGGTTCTCGTTCCAGAAGCGGTTGACGGTGAATTTTCCGTTATAACGGTCGTCGGTGCCGTAGCCGGCTTCGGCATTGCCGAACCAGCCGTTTTTCATATTCTTTTTTACCGAAAGATTGATGACGGTCTCTTCTTCGCCGTCGTCAACGCCCGTGAGTCGGGCGAGGTCGCTCTTTCGGTCGACTACCTGAATTTTATCGAGAATATCGACAGGGAGGTTTCGCGTAGCCATCGTCGGGTCATTACTGAAGAATTCCTTGCCGTCGACAAGAATTTTGGATATCGACTTGCCGTTGGCGGTGATTTTGCCTTCGGAGTCGACCTCAACACCCGGAAGTCGTTTGAGCAGGTCTTCGACCACGGCATTTGGCTGGGTTTTATATGATTCGGCGTTGAACTCTACGGTGTCTTCTTTCACGGTGATAGGCGTACGCACGCCCCTCACAACTGCCTCGTTGAGCATTACCGAGCTTTCTTTGAGCTGAAAAGGTTTAAGCGTTATATCCTTGCCGGCGGCGGTTACATTTCGCAGCTGTGTTTCGTAGCCCACGTAGGAAACCTCGATTATATACTTGCCGTCCTTGACATTTTTAATGTCGAATCGACCGTCGGCATTGGTAACGGCGCCTTTTACAAGGCTCGAATCTTTGGCAGCGAGCAGTCGCACAGATGCCTGAATGAGGCTTTCGCCCGAGAGGTCGCTTACATTACCACGAAGCGTGACGGCCATCACGGCCATCACGTTCAGTAATGCAAAAACCATCAAAACAATAATTTTTTTCAATTCTCTCATTTCCTAAATGAATTTTATGCAGTGCACAGGAAGTAATTCGTTTTGTTTACAATGCAAAAGTACTTAGAGCTTGTTTAAAAACGATTGTTAACAGAAGTGAGTTTTCGGAGAGAAA
>RYWL01000103.1 GCA_003979155.1 Muribaculaceae bacterium | reverse complement strand
ATTTCTCTCCGAAAACTCACTTCTGTTAACAATCGTTTTTAAACAAGCTCTTATTATATTGCGCACGGTGACAATCGCCTCATCGAGACGGTCGTTTACCACCGATGTGTCGAACTCCGACGCCCTTGATATCTCATACTGTGCGCGGTCGACACGCACGTCGATTACTTCCGGCGTCTCGGTTCCGCGGAATTCGAGACGCCGACGGAGCTCCTCGATGCTTGGAGGCGCTATGAAGATGCTCATAGCATCTACGCCATAAAGCTTCTTCACGCTGAGCGCACCGTTGACATCAAGGTCAAGTATTATGTTGTGTCCCTCGTCGATGATACGGTCTATCTCGCTGCGGAGTGTGCCGTAAAAACGACCTGGATAGACTTCTTCAAATTCTACGAAACGGCCTTCGGCAATGGCATCGCGGAAGTCTTCCTCGCGCATAAAATAATAGTTCACACCTTCGGTCTCGCCCTCACGCGGAGGACGGGTTGTAGCCGAAACGGCAAAGCCGAGATTGAGGTCGCCGCCTTCGAGCAGCGCATTGATAATAGTCGATTTGCCGCAACCAGAAGGTGCGGCAATGACTATGATTTTCCCTCGCTTGTTGTTCATATACGAATTAGTGCTGTGGGAGAGTGTTTTATTGTCGATACTTTGTTTACTGGTGAGCCGGACGAAGAAGGTCGTTGACTGTCTTCACCGGATTGAATGTCGATGCAGGCACTTCTACGAACACGGTGTTCCAGTTGCTCATAGCACCGTTCCAGAGTCCGGGAAGCTCGAGTGCGCGCAAATCGCGGCCACCCGACGATTTCGACGAAATGAAACCGGTTTTCTCATCAACGTAGTCGGGTAAATGATAACGGCTGCCATCGACGCGTTTGAGATAGCATACGAGGTCTACCGGGTTGAAATAGCCTGCCTTCTTCATCATTTCTGCATTTTCGGGCTTCGACAGGTCGATCTGTGTCGACTCGAGAATCTGGGGAGCAATCGAGTTGCCGTCCGACGAAAAAGCATTATATGGGCCGCCGCCGGGCTCACCTTCGTTCTTCACCATGCCGCAGACACGTAAAGGGCGGTCGAGAATAGCACGAAGGGCTTCGGCCCGTTTTTCAAGCGGCAGGCGCTCGTCGAGGTCACGCGAGAGATAGCACAGTGTGCCTTCTACAAATGCAGTCGCCTCCTCTACGATTTCGGCTGTGGGTTTCTTGAGTTCTTTGAGCAGATGCTCCACATTGTCGTGTACCAGCAGCAAAATGCCGCCGAGCAGTTTTTTGTATTCGATTGTCGAAGCGCGGTTGGCATCGGTGACGATATTATCAATGTTCTTAATAAAAACTACCGAAGCGTCGATGTCGTTGAGGTTTTCTATCAGGGCACCATGACCGCCCGGACGAAAAACAAGCTTGCCTTCGTCATCGCGGAAGAGCTCATTGTCGGGAGTCACGGCAATGGTGTCGGTCGACGGTTTCTGTTCCGACAGGCTCACGTCATATTTCACACTGAAACGCTGCTCCAAGGCCGGAATAACTTCCGACAGTTTGGCTTCGAAAAGCTTGCGGTGATTCGACGACACAGTGAAGTGCAGACGCACTTTGCCGCCATTGGAGGCTGCCGTCTGAGCGCCTTCGGCAAGCTGCTCTTCGAGGGCTGTGCGGACATCGCCACCCTCATATTTATGAAATGTAAGAAGTGCTTTGGGGAGCTGGCCGTAATTAAGGCCCTCGGGCTTGATGATTGCGGCTACAAGGTCTTTGAACCGGCCCGCCTCTATGAGACTTTCGACTGTCGTGCCGGCACCGTAAATCCGGGCCACTGTCTGCGACAGCTCGTTATAGAAAGCGAAATCGCGAATTTTCTCTACAAGTTGTGCAACTGGAGTTCCCGGTGCCGGCACTGCCTCGTCGCCGTTGACAAATGCGAAGAGTGCCTTGAACATACGCGAAGCTGCACCCGATGCCGGAACGAACTTGAGAACATCTCCGCCGTCCTGCAGAAACATCTCCCAACGCGAAGCACCGGCTTCGGCGAGCTCTTTGTCGATTGCGAGCATACCTGCGCCCGGAGCCGACGGCGATTCGATACGCAGATAGGGAAATCCTGTGCGGAAACGCGCAAGCTGCTGTTTGACGGTAGCTTCGCTTATGCCTTTTGCCTTGAGCTGCTCAAGGTCGGCAGATGAGAATTGATTCATAGTGCAGATTGTTAAGTGTTTTTATGTGCCAAATTTACAAATTATATCAGATTTATGCAAAAACTTTTTCAAGTCTTCATTCAACGGAAGTTTCGTTCGATAATCGCATCAATCAGCACCTGCCCGTCGACGCGGCTGTCACCCGAAATGTCGGCTCCGGCAAAGTCCATCATTATTATGCCGGCACGGCCGCGTCCTTCGCCGAGATAGCGTGCCACTTTGCCGTTGAGCATGGCAGCGTTGGCTCTGTAGGCATCCACTGTCACTGTCGACGGCGAATAATAACCCGAGGCATGGTTGATTATCCACTTTCCGGCACTTTCGGGGCTTTGGCTATAGTCAATCACTTTCACGATTGATTCGAATTTCGTGTCAAGCGCATTATATGTGTCATAGAAGTCCTGCACATGGAGCGCGGCACGGCCACGTCCCGAAATGACAGCCTTACCCTGTGAGGCAAAATCGGCATCGTGCGCCCAACCGTCGATATAGGCTCCAACCGGAGTATCTCCGTATTTGTCGCGGCTCAGAATAAGAATTCTGCCGCGCATGTCGCCGGCAGTGAGGCCCGGACGGAAGTCGATAAGGCGGTCGCGGTGCTTATAGTTGTTGAGCAAATCTTTCATCATCGGTGCCCATGCGGCTTTTTCTGCCTGCGACTCGTGGGTGTCTTCGTGACGCATCACTATGACAACAAACTCCGTAGGCTCTTTCTCAAGCTTTGACACAAGTGTGTCGAGAGCTTCTTCAAAGGTCGCATCGGTGGCATAGAGGCCATGGTAAATTCGCAGCGTGTTGCCTTCTGACGACGGACGGAAATCATAGGCACGCACTCCGGCATCGAACTGTGCTGCAATATCCACTTCCTGCGTGCGGGCCAGAGAGTCGCACGTGGTGCCGCAGCCCGTGGCCGAATCGTGCGAACCGGGTATCGACATCTGCTCTACCCCGACGCTGTCGGCGACCCTCGACATCCATCCCATGGCGGCTAAACCCCTTGCCGTCAAAAGTACCAGCGCTGCTGTTAAAATTATCTTTTTCATTTCCTGTGCATGTTTTTCAATTATATCACAAAGGTAACGATTAGCGCTCCTATTCGCAAAAAAATATTGCGTTTATGCCGGCGAACGCCTATGACCCACCGCTCCTCGGCATGGAGCGCGCCGAAATTTTCAAAGATTGCAAATCTACGCAATATCCGACAAATACGGCTTGCCTGCCAAAAAGAATTAAAATTTAATTGCAGAATTATTTCTTTAATTCAAACTTAATTCATAAATT
>RYWL01000017.1 GCA_003979155.1 Muribaculaceae bacterium | reverse complement strand
ATATAATGAAAGATTTTTGAATTTTGACATGTAAATAATGCTCAAAAAGCATTAATTTTACAGCCCGAAAAAAGAGGCTGTGACTCTTTTCGGTGTTTTTTCGTACAATTGTTTATGGCTCAAGAAGTTTATCACATTCCGGCTTTATTGCCACAGTCAATGGAAGCGCTCGGTCTGCGGCCCGACGGTATTTACATCGACGCCACTCTCGGCGGCGGCGGTCATACACGTGCAATCGCCGAGGCCCTCGGAAACAGCGGCCACCTCTACTCTATCGACCAGGACTGTGAGGCCATAGCAAGAGTGACGGCAACCGACAACTTCACACCAATACACGGCAATTTCCGCTATCTGGAGAACTACACCGACTATTTCGGCGTCACAGGCCGTGTCGACGGCATTCTCGCCGATTTGGGCGTATCGTTTCATCACTTCGACGACGCGTCGCGCGGTTTTTCGTTCCGTGCCGACGGACCGCTCGACATGCGCATGAACCCGGCCGCAAAACGCACGGCTGCCGACATCGTTGCCAATGCCGACGAAGCGGAGCTGGCTCGCTTATTCAGGATATATGGCGAAATACGTCAGGCTTCACGACTTGCCAGGGCTCTGGTGGCGGCAAGAACAAGCAATCCGGTAACCACAACAGCCCGTCTGGCCGAAGTGGCTTCGAAGTTTGTGAACCCGGCTCGCGAGAAAAAGGAGCTGGCGCAGGTGTTTCAGGCTCTGCGCATAGTTGTCAACGGCGAAATGGATGCTCTCGAGGCTTTTCTGGAACAGACAGTGAGGGTGCTTCGCCCGGGCGGACACCTCGCCGTCATAACATACCATTCGCTCGAAGACCGCATGGTGAAAAACTTCATGCGCACCGGACGCACCGACGGTGAACTCGAAAAAGATATCTTCGGACGCTCGTCGTCGCCGCTTCGCCCACTCTCGTCGAAGGCAATTGTGCCCGATGTGGCAGAAATAGAATCCAACCCCCGCAGCCGCAGCGCCAAACTGCGCGCTGCAGTTAAAATCTCTCCCTCCAATGAGTAAATTTTTCAGTGCCCTCGCATCGGGCGGCCGCACCGTCATTCAGGGCGACCTTGTTTCGAGCAAGTTTTTCAAGCAGCATTTCTTTCCCACGGCTTTTGTGGTGCTTTCTTGCCTTGCAATCATCGCACTGCGCTTTGAGTGCGTCACCAGTCAGAATACTATCGACAATCTCAACAAGCAAATCAACATAATGAGTACCGCCAAGCAGAAAGAGCGCTCGCACTACATGACTCTCACTCGCGAATCGGCAATGCTGCATCTTGTTGACTCGCTTAAGCTGGGCCTCTCGATTCCCGACCGCCGGCCCGAGATAGTTGACAACAGCCCAAAATTCTAACAGCCCCGACAGTATGCCAGCTCCAAAGAAGAAGAAAAAAGCCGAGATAAAGGCCAAAATCGACCAGGACTTTGTGGTGTCGCGATTCGGCGTTATTTTCCTCATAACGTCGATACTCGCCATTGCCATCGCAAGCATGCTCGTCCGCACTACGGTAGTCAAACGCGATGACTGGAACAAAATGGGTATATCATCGCTCGAAAAATCGAGAGTAATACCCTCGGCTCGCGGCGAAATTCTTGCAGCCGACGGGTCTATCCTCGCCACAAACCTGTATTATACCAATATAATGCTCGACTTCCGCACCGACGGTTTCCGTATCGCGGAGTTTGTCGACACGCTACCGATGATTGTAGATTCACTCGCCAAATATTGTCCGAAATACACCGCGAAAGAGTGGAAAGAGAGGTTTCAGAGGCAACTCGACAAACCGAAATCGGAGCGTACGCGCAATTTCGTCATAGCCAAAGGCGCGCCCGACGAACTGCTGCGCCGGATAAAGAGCTGGCCTTTCTATCGCGCATTCACATCGGCAAACAAATCGGGCCTCAAAGCCGACCCGATTATCAAACGCGACTACCCCTTCGGAAGCATGGCCCGACTGAGTATCGGACGTGTGGGCGTGACAAAAACCGACCCCGAAGTTCACGGACGCTCAGGACTGGAATGCGCCCTCGACACCCTGCTCTTCGGCGTGCCCGGTGTAGAGCGAAGGGCGGTGAGCAACCGTGGTACAAAATACGTGGTCGATATTCCGCCGCAAGACGGATACGATGTGCTCACAACAATCGACATCACTATGCAGGATATACTCGAAGGCGAACTCGGCCAGATGCTGGTCGACGCGAAAGCCGACTGGGGTTCGGCAATCCTCATGGAAGTACAGACCGGCGACATAAAGGCAATGTCGAACCTCGAACGAGACTCTACCTCGGCGACTCCGCGCTATATCGAAGCTCTCAACCGCTCGGTGCAGCGCTACGAGCCAGGTTCGGTAATGAAAGTGATGACTATGGCCGTGGCACTCGAAAAAGGCTTCGGCAAACCCATAACACGCACATATCCTATCGGACACAGCTTCGCTTATCTGGGCAAACGTCCAATCTCCGACACCCACTCGCCGGCGACCCTTCCTATTGAGAAGTTTATAGAGTATTCGTCAAATATAGGCATGGTTAAGATGTCGATGCCTCATTACGACCACAACCCGGGACAGTTCCGCGAAGACCTCGCCGAACTCGGGTTCTTCGACCGGCTGAACACCGGCATAGCCCGTGAGATTCCGCCGTTCATTCCCCGGGTGAAAAACAATGCCGGAGGCAAACTCGACCTCTCGCGCCAGGTGTTCGGCTACTCTACGATGATTCCTCCACTATACACTTGCGCCTTCTATAACGCCGTGGCAAACGACGGCCGTTTTGTGCGTCCGCGACTTGTCAAGGGTCTTCGCACGCCCGAAGGTGTCGACTCGGCGATTCCGGTCAGCTACGTACGCGAACGCATGATGTCGTCGGAGAACGCCGCCATCCTGCGCCGCATGATGCGCGGTGTGGTATGGGAACAGGGTGGAACGGCAAAGCTCCTCAAAAGCAATGTGGTGGAAATCGCCGGCAAAACAGGCACTGCCAAAGTAGCTCTCGAAGACAAACGTCCGCGATACGACAAAAACGGCAAAAAACTCGATTTACCGCCTTTCAAAGGAGGTTATCTCGAAGGACACTACCGCGTCACCTTCTGCGGCTTCTTCCCTTACGAAAATCCCAAATACACCTGTATCGTAGTTATCAGCGACCCTAAAGTGCCCTATCGCGGTCCGGCAATATCGTCGGGCATGGTGCTCAAGAATGTGGCACTGCGAATGCACGCACGCGGCATGCTCGGTCCCGACTCGACACTCACGGCATCGTCGGGCACAAGACATACGCCCACGCTCTACTCCTCGTTCAACACCGGCCGCAACAATGTGCTGTGCTCGAGCCTCGGCATGGAGAAAGCCCGCGCCATAAGACATCCCTCATCTGCCCGCGCCGAATCCACAGTTCCCGATGTGAAGGGCGTGAGCCTGCGTGAGGCACTCGCCACCCTCGAGGCTGCCGGATACGCAGTTTCCTTCAAAGGTGTAGGATATGTCTACGAACAATCGCCCGAAGCCGGCACCACTGCCGGACCTGGCTCTCGTGTAACCCTGTCTCTACGTTCAAATTGATATGAATACCGACCAATATAACACCAGCCTCGACGCGCTGCTCGACGCCATTGACGTCTGCGGACAGCGAGGCACTGTTTCTCCCGACACTGTAATCACCGCAGTAACGGCAGACTCACGCGCCGTCGAAATCGGTGCGCTTTTCGTGGCCGTGCGCGGCGTTGCTGTCGACGGGCATAAGTTCATACCCAAGGCCATCGAGGCAGGCGCCAAGGTGATTGTGGCCGAAGAGCTCCCCGACACCCTGCCCGACGGCGTGGCCGGCATAACCGTGGCCGACAGCCGCGAAGCACTCGGACGCCTTGCGTCGCGTTTCTTCGGCGACCCCTCGGAAGCGCTTACCCTTGTAGGCGTCACCGGCACTAACGGAAAGACCACTACGGCGACTCTGCTCTACGAAATGGCCCGTATGCGAGGCCTCAAGGCCGGTCTTATCTCTACTGTGGCAAACATCGTGGTCGACGAAGCTGTTCCGGCCGAGCACACTACGCCCGACCCGGTGATGCTCAACGGCCTGCTGCGCCGCATGGTAGATGCAGGATGCACTTTCGCTGCCATGGAAGTGAGCAGCCACGCCGCCGACCAGCACCGCATCGCGGGTCTCACTTTCGCCGGCGGCATTTTCACCAACATCACGCGCGACCACCTCGACTATCACAAGACATTCGACAATTACCTCCGCGCCAAGAAGTCGTTCTTCGACATGCTCCCTCCCGAAGCTTTCGCCCTCACGAACATCGACGACCGCAACGGCGAGGTCATGCTACAGAATACTCCGGCCCGCAGGCGTGCCACTTTTTCCATACGCTCAATCGCCGATTTCAGCATACGGGTTATTGAAGACCGTCTCGACGGCATGCTCCTCGAATTCAACGGACATTCCGTAGAGACTATGTTCGCCGGACGCTTCAATGCATCGAACCTCGCCGCCGTTTATGGCGCGGCTTCGCTCCTGGGAGTGCCACAGGACGAACTCGATGTGCTCATGAGCCGCCTCCAGCCCGTTGCCGGACGCTTTCAGCCATTCCGCTCGCCCTCTGGAGTGACGGCCATTGTAGACTACGCCCACACTCCCGACGCACTCGAAAATGTGCTCGGCACAATACGCGAAACAGGCCCCGACACTCGCATCATCACTGTATGCGGAGCCGGTGGCGACCGCGACAAAGGCAAACGTCCGCAGATGGCTCACGTGGCTGCCGGAATCTCCGACATGCTCATTCTCACCTCCGACAATCCGCGATCGGAACGTCCCGAAGATATTCTTGCCGACATGCAGGCAGGACTCACTGCCTACGAAATGACTCGCACCGAAACTGTAGTCGACCGTCGCGAGGCCATACGCCGTGCTGTAGAAGCCGCCAGGCCCGGCGACGTGATTCTCATTGCCGGCAAAGGCCATGAGACCACACAGACTATCGGCTCCGAAGTATTCCACTTCGACGACCGCGAGGAAATCCGCAAGGCTTTCGGTATTGAATAACTACACGCAACAAAAAAATCGCTCTCCACAAAAACGTCTTACCAACTTCAAGCAAAAGATAAAGTTCGATGCTTTACTATCTATCATCATTGCTGCAGGAATCAGCATTGCCCGGTGCCCGATTGATGACATATATCACATTCAGGTCGGGAGCCGCCTTTGTGCTCTCTCTTCTTATGGCAATATTTGTTGGCCGCAGCATTATCAACCGTCTGCAGAAACGGCAAATAGGAGAAATCATACGAGACCTCGACCTCGAGGGACAGATGAAGAAAAAAGGCACTCCTACAATGGGGGGCATAATCATTATTGCCGCAATTCTCATTCCGTGCCTTCTGGTGGGCAATCTCAGCAATATTTACATGCTGCTGATGCTGCTCTCCACGGTGTGGCTCGGTTCGCTCGGCCTCGCCGACGACTACCTCAAGCTGCATAAGCGCAACAAAGACGGCATGAAGGGCAAATACAAAATCCTCGGACAGGTTGTACTCGCACTGATTATTGCAGTTACAATGTATGCGAGCCCGGGCATGGGCATTATCGAAAACAACGAAATAATAAGTGCCGAGACAAACCGCGTGGAGGAAGTTATCTACGAATCCGAACTTGTGAAATCGCCCCAGACAACAATTCCCTTTGTAAAGAACAACAACTTCAACTATTCGTGGCTCACGGCCTTTTTGGGCGACAATGCCGAGGCCGGAGGGTGGCTTGTGTTTTTCCTCATTGTCATATTCCTCGTCACCGCCACGAGCAATGGCGCCAACCTCAACGACGGCCTCGACGGCATGACTGCCGGCCTGTCGGCTATCGCCGGCGTGTCGCTAGCCGCAATGGCATATCTCGGAGGCAACATAATCTACTCCTCATATCTTAATATAATGTATGTGCCGGGCAGCGAAGAGCTCGTTGTATATATGGCGGCCTTTGTGGGTGCCCTTATCGGCTTTCTCTGGTACAATGCCTCACCGGCGCAGGTATTCATGGGCGACACCGGTTCACTCATGCTTGGAGGCGTTATCGCTGTATTTGCGATTCTAATACACAAAGAACTGCTGCTGCCGATTCTTTGCGCTCTCTTTTATATCGAAGACCTGTCGGTGATTTTGCAAGTTGCATATTTCAAGCGCACCGGCGGAAAGCGCATATTCAAGATGACACCTCTGCACCACCATTTCCAGAAAGATGCTGGCACCGTCCAGGCTCTGATTCAGAGGCCTATGCGTGCAATTGCCGAACAGAAAATCGTGACACGCTTCTGGATAATAGGCATCATCCTTGCTGTCATCACTTTTGTAACACTCAAAATACGCTAATAAGACTCTGCATCTTCAACCGTAGATAAATATGGACAACAATCAGCATAACCGTCGCCGTATAGTGGTGCTCGGAGCCGGCGAAAGCGGCTTCGGAGCAGCCGTCCTCGCCAAAGACAAGGGCATGGACGTTTTCCTCAGCGACTGCGGCGCAATTGCACCGAAATACAGCAAACGTCTCGCCGACGAAGGCATTCCTTTTGAGGAAGGACACCACTCGCTCGACAAGATTCTATGCGCCGACGAAATCGTAAAAAGTCCGGGCATTCCGCTCAATGCGCCCGTCATCAAGGCCGCTTGCGACAAAAACATTCCAATAATCAGTGAGATAGAGCTCGCCGGACGCTACACCGACGCCAAAATGGTGTGCATCACAGGTTCGAACGGAAAGACGACCACAACGATGCTCATTCACCACATTCTCACTCATGCCGGCATCGATGCCTCACTCGCCGGAAATATCGGCCGAAGCCTCGCATATCAGGTAGCGCGCGAGCCGCACAAGGTGTATGTGGTCGAACTCAGTTCGTTTCAGCTTGACAACATGTACGACTTCAAGGCCAATATCGCGGTGATGCTCAACATCACTCCCGACCACCTCGACCGATACGGGTTCAAGATGGAGAACTATGTGAACGCGAAATTCCGCATCCTCCAGAACATGACGGCCACCGACACCTTCATCTTCTGGAAAGACGACCCCGTAATCACAAAGCAGCTGCAGACCATCGCCACCGAGGCTCGCATGCTTCCCTTCTCAGAGCATGAGGAAGAAGGCTCCGACGCTTATATCGATGCCGAAAACGAACTCATCTTCAACACGCCGGGCACAAGCATGTCGATGCCACGTGCCGACCTGGCACTGAACGGCCTCCACAATGTGTTCAACTCTATGGCCGCCGGACTTTCGGCCTGCGTATGCTGTGTTACAAAAGACGCTATCCGCGAGGCACTCTCCGACTTCTCTGGCGTGGAGCACCGACTCGAATTCGTACGCGACATCGACGGAGTGCGCTGGCTCAACGACTCCAAGGCAACAAATGTGAATTCGTGCTTCTACGCCCTCGAATCGATGACCACGCCAACGGTGCTCATTCTCGGCGGCAAGGACAAAGGCAACGACTACAACGAGATTCTTCCGCTCGTAAAAGAAAAAGTGACTGCGATTGTAGCCATGGGTAAAGACAACTCCAAAATTATGGAATTCTTCGCGCCCCACGTCGACAAAATAGCCGATACACACTCGCTTGCCGAGGCTGTGGAAGCCTGCCATAATTTCGCACACCCCGGCGATACGGTGCTCCTCTCACCCTGCTGCGCGTCGTTCGACCTCTTCAAGAGCTACGAAGACCGCGGCACGCAGTTCAAAGACGCCGTACGCGCAATCAAGAGTTCTTCCGACAATTAATACCCCATCCATATGGCCGATACACTCTCCCTTACTCAAGAACCTGTTGAAAATTACGCCGCAGAGCCTGCCGTGGCCCCGGTGCGAAAAGTGCGCACCGACCACCACCTCTGGGGCACATACATTCTGTTGGTCATCTTTGCCGTCATAGAGCTTTTCTCCGCTTCGATCCAGGAGGTGAGCGACGGCAGCATTTTCCGTCCTATTCTGCGCCACGGCATGTTTCTTGCCTCCGGCCTTGTGTTCATGCTCATTCTGCAGCTAATCCACTACCGCAAGATTTTCGACGCCATACCGTATTTTGTGGGCCTCTGCCTCATTGCCATGCTCGCAGTGCGTGTTGTCGGCACAGAAATCAACGGAGCCATGCGCGCAATCACCATTGCCGGCATACCTTTTCTGCCCTCAGAATTCATGAAACTCGGCACAGCCCTCGGCATGGCATGGATTTTAGCCAAGAACCGAGTCAAAGACCGCCGCGACATAACGACCCGCGGCACCGTGATGTGTGTCGGATTCATGGGCGTGTGCGCACTGCTACTCTTCAGCCAGGGTCTGTCGAACACTATCGTCGTGGTAGCAATTTCGCTGTCGATGATGCTCATCGGCGGCATGAGTCTCAAAAAATTTGGCATAGTGCTCGCCGTCTGCGCCGTAGTGGGTGTTATCGCTATCGGACTCAAAACCGCCGTGAAGCACGATGTAAAGCTTACCCCTCAGCAGGAACGTGTACTCGAACTCAATAAGGAAACGCTCACCGAAGGACGTGCCGACGGCCGAGGAAATGTGTGGCGCGACCGTTTTCTGCACCATTTCCGTCCAAACAAGGAGCTCGAGCCTTTCTCTGTAAAGCATCAGCAGGAACAGCTCAGCTACATAGCCCAGGCACACGGTGGTCTCTGGGGCGTAGGCATAGGCCAGTCGCGCGAAAACGCACGTCTGCCGCTTGCATTCTCCGACTACATCTTCGCCATAATCATAGAGGAACTCGGACTCTTCACAGGTCTGATTATCCTTACCTGCTATATGTGGATTCTGGGACGAAGCGCAAAACTCACCACCCGATTCAAGCAGACAATGCCTGGCATGCTCGTAATGGGATGCGCATTCGTAATAGTATTCCAGGCCCTCTATCATATGGCGATTGTGTCGGGCGTATTCCCCGTATCGGGCCAGCCGCTGCCCCTCATATCCAAAGGCGGCATCTCGGTGTGGGCCACATCGCTCGCCTTTGGTGTTATGCTCAGCGCCGCGCGTCATGCCGTGCGCATAACCGACACCAAGGCCGACCAGCGTAAAGAAACCGAAAGTCTGCCCGAAGACGCACGGGCGGAGAACCCTATGCTCAGTTCAAGCGTTCAAAAAGAAAACTATCTTACAAATGACTGATAATAAATCGACCCGGCCTTCACAAAACGCGACAGCCGGCAGTCAGCGTCCGCTCCGCGTGCTCATAAGCGGCGGCGGCACCGGCGGCCACATTTTTCCGGCACTCTCAATAGCCAACGCCATCGAAAAAGAAATGCCCGGCTCTGAAATCCTCTTTGTCGGAGCTGAAAACCGCATGGAGATGAAGCGCGTGCCCGAGGCCGGCTATAAGATAATCGGTCTGCCTGTGGCAGGTTTCGACCGCAAACATCTGTGGCGAAATTTCAGCGTGCTCATCAAACTGTGGAAGAGCCTCAGACTCGCCCGACAGGTGGTGCGCTCGTTCAAACCTGATATCGCCATCGGCGTAGGCGGTTATGCGAGCGGCCCTACACTCAAGGCTGCCCAGCGAGCAGGCGTGCCTACTCTGCTTCAGGAGCAGAATTCGTATGCCGGTGTCACAAACAAACTGCTTGCCGACAAGGCCAAAGCCATATGCGTGGCATACCCGGGCATGGAGCGCTTTTTCCCTGCCTCCAGGATAGTGATGACGGGCAATCCCGTGCGGCAGGCAATTCTCCGGCCGGGGGTCTCACCGAGCGAAGCAAAAGAAAAGCTTGGCTTCAACCCCGACCGTCCGCTTGTGCTCATTACCGGCGGAAGCCTCGGAGCCGGCACACTCAACAACGTCATGCTCAAGGCAATTGCAGACGGCAAAGCCGCCGCGGTCGATTTTCAGATTCTCTGGCAGTGCGGTGCGGCGCACATAGCCCGTTGCCGCGAAGCCGTAGGCGACAAGCTACCGCAAAACATTGTTCTCACCGACTTTGTGAGCGACATGGCTGTGGCTTACTGCGCCGCCGACCTTGTTGTGGCACGTGCAGGCGCCGGCACAATCAGTGAGCTCGAACTGCTCGGAAAGCCGTCGATTCTCGTGCCATCGCCCAACGTGGCCGAAGACCACCAACGGCACAATGCCGAAGCGCTCGCCGACCGCGGAGCCGCCGACATGGTGCTCGATGCAGATGCCCACAAACGTCTCTGGACAGATATTCAGACTATTGTTGAAAATCCCGATACTCTCATGCTTCTCTCCGAAAACATATCAAAACTCGCTCTGCGCGACAGCGACACACTCATCGTTGAACAAGTGCGCAAGATTACAGACCGTTGACTATCACCTCCCGGTCTAATCATCACATTTCGAAACAAATGGAAATAAAAGATATCAAGCGTGTTTACTTCGTAGGCATAGGCGGCATAGGCATGGCAGCCCTTGCCCGCTATTTCATGTCGCTCGGCCTACCGGTCGCCGGCTACGACCGCACTCCCTCGCACCTCACCGACGAGCTTGCCGGCGAAGGCGCAAAAATCAGTTTTGTTGACGATATGTCGGCTGTGCCCGAACAATTCCGCAAACCCGACGGCACTCTCGTTGTCTATACTCCGGCTGTCCCCGACACCAATACAGCTCTCTCGTTCTTCCGCGACAACGGCTTCGAAGTGCGCAAACGCGCATATGTGCTCGGACAGGTCACTCGCAACAGCAAGGGCTTGTGCTTCTCAGGCACCCATGGCAAAACCACTACCTCGTCTATGGCGGCACACGTGCTCCAGACAGGCCCCACGGGCTGCAACGCATTCCTCGGAGGTATTCTCAAGGAATACAACAGCAACCTCATGCTAAGTGCCACTTCACCTTACAGCGTAATCGAGGCCGACGAATTCGACCGCTCATTCCACCAGCTCACGCCCTACATAGCGGTTATCAACGCCACCGACCCCGACCACCTCGATATTTATGGCACAGAGGAAGCATATCTCGAAAGCTTCGCCCATTTCACCGAACTCATCCGCACCGACGGCTTCCTCGTCGTGCACACGGGCCTCAAACTCGTGCCGCGTCCGCCTCAGGGAGTGCGCACCTACACTTTCAGCCGCAATGAAGGCGACTTCCACGCCGAAAATATCCGCATGGGCAACGGCACAATCTTTTTCGACTTCGTATATCCCGATGGCAAAATCACCGATATCGAGCTCGGTGTGCCGGTAGAAATAAACATCGACAACGCCCTTGCCGCCCTTGCCGCAGTATGGCTCACCGGCACCCTCTCGCCCGAACTCGCACGCAAAGCCATAAGCACATATCCGGGAGTGGAGCGCCGCTTCGAATTTCATCTTAAAGAAAACCACCACGGCGGACGTGTGGTAATCGACGACTACGCCCACCACCCCGATGAACTCAAAAGCTCTATCCGCTCGGTAAGGGCTCTGTATCCCGACCGTAGGCTTACCGTGGCATTTCAGCCTCACCTCTACTCCCGCACACGCGACTTCGCCCTGGAGTTTGCCGAGGCCCTTTCGCTCGCCGACGAAGTGATTCTCACCGATATTTACCCGGCCCGCGAGGCTCCGATTCCCGGTGTTACGTCGAAAATTATCTTCGACAACATCAAAATCTCAGACAAAATCATGATTTCAAAAGAAGATTTTGTTAATACAATGAAAAATCGTAAATTTGAAGTCCTGTTGACACTCGGAGCAGGAAACCTCAGCCTCGAAGTTCCACGCCTTGTAAAAGAATTATGATAAACCGCAAGTCCATACTGATGTGCGTTCTTATGCTGCTGATGCTTGCGTATTTCGGCATAGCGCTCACCATGTCGGCACGGCTGTCGAAAAGCCGCGCCCTCACCGGCTTGGACATCTCGCTGGACGCACCCGGCTCACGGTTTGTGACAAAGGCCGATATATTGGCCGAGTCGGGCATCGACCCCGACACTATTTCGCGCATTAGAATCGACGAATTCAATCTGAGGGCTCTCGAAATGCGCCTCCGGGCTTCCGACAAGCTTCAGGATGCAAACGCCACCGTGCATGCAAACGGTCGCCTGTGCATCTCAGTGAAGCCCATGCAGCCCGTGGCACGCGTTTTCGACCCGGCGGAGCCTTCGTACTACATCAATGCCACCGGTAAACGCATATCGGCCGAGCTCCGCTATCATATAGACGTGCCGGTGCTCGTGGGCTCTTTCGACTCCGTATATCCAGCAAAGCGGCTGCTGCCATTGCTCGACTATATAGCATCGCATCCCGTGGCCGGAGCAATGGTGTCGACCGTGACTCAGGAGCCCGACGGCAACATTATCATCGTGCCGACTATCGTGGGACACGTCGTCGAGTTTGGCGACACCTCGCGTGTGGCCGAGAAATTCGGCATGCTGCGCGACTTCTACCGCTACGTGGCACCGGTCAAAGGCTGGGAAAAATACGACACGATTTCTGTGGCATGGCGACGCCAGATAGTTGCCACACGCCGAAACAAAACCATAGCTCCCATACCACTCCCCACAGAAGAGGAAATGACCGGCTCGCTCGATATCGACGGCAATTCGCCCGACCTGCTCGTGTCGTTCGACAGCGAGTTCTCCCGCGGAAGCCTCGCCCCCGATTCGGTTGCAAAAATTCTAAAGCCGCAGAAGCAAGACAAACCTAAAAAAGATGCCGGCAAACACAAAAATGCCGGTCAATCGAAAAAAAACGGCAAAGCGTCTAAACGTAATCCTAAAAAACACGCCTGAAAATACTCTTTCCTTAAAATAACCCAAACACCGACCTACGCATGGAAGCAAGAACTGTAGTCGCAATAGAAATCGCATCCTCCAAAATAAAAGGCGGCATTGCCTCTGTCGACCCCGACGGACGCATCACCGTGCTCGCAGTTGAAGAAATACAAGGCAACAATAATGTGCGCTACGGCCGCGTACAGAATATTCGCGAAGTGGAAGGTATGGTCAACGAAATCATCCGCAAACTCGAGAAGTCGCCTGCGATATCTCCGGCAACAGTCTCGGCTATCGCTATCGGCTTCGGCGGCCGCTCACTCGAAGCGATGCCCGTAACCGCCGCTCTTAAATTCCCCAACGACTCGGAAATAACCGAACAGCATGTCGAAAGGCTAAAATACGAAGCCATGCGCGACTTCACCGGCGACAAAGAGATTGTAGGTACAATTCCACGCGTGTTTTCGGTCAACGGTATAAGTGTTCCCAAAGCCGTCGGCACATATGCCGACAGCCTCAAAGGCGAATTCATGCTCGTCACCTGCGGACGCGACACCATGAAGAACCTGCACCGTCTGAAAATCGAAGGCATTGATCCCGACGATATCAAATACATACTCCGCCCGACCGCCGTGGCCGACCTTATTCTCAATGCCGACGAACGCGAACTCGGCTGTGCATTGGTCGACTTCGGCGCCGAGACAACAACAGTGTCGGTCTACAAAGACGGCACAATGGCATTTCTTTGCTCCATTCCCATGGGCTCGCGTCTTATAACGCTCGACCTCATGACAGGCCTTGGCATAACCGAAGACTCAGCTGAAACATACAAACTCACGCTCGGCACACTCGCCGACAGCACTGATCAGAACACCAACCCCAACGCCGAGGAAGTAAACGGATACGTCCGCGCGCGTGCCGGCGAAATTGCCGCAAATATTCTCAATCAGATTGAGCGTTCGGGCATTCCGGCAGCCGCACTCTCAAAAATCGTGCTCACCGGCGGAGGCTCGAAGCTTCCGGAATTCGCCGCCGAGCTCGGACAGCAGTGCAAACAGCCCGTCCGGATTGCAGATATGCCCGCGGGTATACTTTTCCGCACGGCCGGCCGCAACAACGCCGACAACATCGACATCGTGGCGCTCCTCGAAGCCTCGGCACGCGTGCCCTATTTCAACTGCATCGAACAACCGCGCACCACTGTAATCGAGACCCCGGCCGACATTCTCAACATCGGCGAAAACGACACCGAACCCCTCAAGGAGAGCCCGACAGTGAGCGTACCCAATGTTGTAGAGCCGAGCAAGCCCGGCAATCCGTTCAACGCCGACAAAAGAAGCCGAATTCTCGACGAAGACGACGAAGAACTCCTTAACGACGACGATGACGACGCCGAGGCAACCCCAAAAAAGCAGGGCAAAAAACCGTTCAAAATTTTTACGAAATTACCGAAAAATGAAGAAGTCGAGGCAGTCGAAGACGACGACATCGATAGCACAAACTACATAGATGAAGACGACCCCGACAACTACAAGCGCACTACTGGCATAATTCAGGACCTCGGCCGCAAGTTTGTAAACATATTCAAGCAAAGCACATCGTCGGACAACGACGATGACGACCTCTAAAAATTCACACGACAGTTTTTTTAATAGATTTTCGTGACTCTATAAAAAACACTCTCCTTTATATATACAGCACATGGAAGAACCCGAAGACCCCCAACTGATAGAAAAATATCACAACAACTACACCACCCCCACACCCGAATCGCCCACAATCATTGCCATGGGCGTGGGCGGTGGCGGGTGTAACGCTGTTGCTTACATGCACAGCCAAGGCGTTAAAGGCGTCGACTTCGTGGTGCTCAACACCGACCGGCAGGCACTCGACCCCATTCCCGTGGCTACAAAAGTGCTTCTTGGCCCGGAAACATGCGGCGGTCTCGGAGCCGGCGGTAAAGCCGAAGTGGGCGAAAAAGCGGCCATAGAAAGTGTGCCCGAAATAGAAAAGATTCTCACACCAAACGTGAAAATGGTTTTCGTCACCGCCGGTATGGGCGGCGGCACCGGCACCGGCGGCGCTCCTGTCGTTGCCGGAGTTGCCAAGAAAAAAGGCATTCTCACAGTGGGTATAGTCACAATTCCCTTCTTCTTCGAAGGCATAAACAAAATATCGAGTGCCATCGAGGGTGCCGCGCATATGCAGAAAAATGTCGATGCGATGCTCGTTATCAACAACGACCGCCTCGGCACAATATATCCCGACCTCGACTGGGACGAAGCATTCACCAAAGCCGACGATATTCTCACCACTGCCGCACGCACAATCTCCGACATGGTCACAACTCTCGCAAACATAAACATTGATATGCGAGATGTCGACACCTGTCTGCGCGACGGACGTACAGCCCTTATCTCCGTGGGATACGGCGAAGGCGAGCGCGGCCAGCGCATGTCGCAGGCAATAAAGAACGCCCTCCACTCGCCTCTGCTCTGCGACACCGACATTATGTCGGCGAAAGAACTGCTCTTCGCATTCTATATCTCGCACGACATCGACCCGCCATTCAAAGTGACCGAAGCATCGGAGGCAAACCGGCTCGTGGAAGAGATAAACAAGACCGTTCACATCAAATTCGGCTGGGGCTACGACGACTCGCTCGGCAATAAAATCAAATTTACCATTCTGGCCTCGGGCTTCGATGTATCTGTCGAGACCGGAGGCTCTCGCGTAGAGGTGATTGAAGGACGTGCCGACGAAAAGCCCAATAACGAAAAGCACGTCGACAACCGCATAGCGGCAGCATACGGCAAAGAAAAAATTGAAGACTTCACCCGTCGGCAGGAAACTCAGAACTATTTCATACTCACACCCGAACAGCTCGACAGCGACGAGATGATAGAAATAGTGGAAAAATCGCCTGCCTTCCGGCGCGATAAACGCCGCGCAGCCGGCATCAGACACGACATTACAACCGAACTCGCCGAAGCTGCCAAAGCGGCTTCTAATAAAGAGCAGAAGCGCTCCGGCAACCAAATTTTCTTCTCTGCGGATGACAAATAAAAAACTGAATCTTGTTGTTTCGTCGGGTGCCGGCATAAGTGCCGAAAGCGGCATCTCGACGTTCCGCGACGCCGGCGGCCTTTGGGAAAACTACCCTGTAATGGACGTGGCAAGCGCCGACGGATTCGAACGCAATCCGGCACTTGTGCACCGATTCTACAATGAGCGTCGCAAGGCGCTCGGTCGTACAATACCCAACCGCGCCCACAAAATACTGCATGAGCTCGAAGAGTTCTTCAACGTTTACGTCATCACCCAGAATGTCGACGACCTCCACGAGCGCGCCGGCTCCACCAATGTGCTGCACCTCCACGGCGAGCTGATGAAGATGCGTGCAGTCGACGAACCGTCGTTCATACGCCAGCTGCCCTCATACGATGCCGAGACATCGGTCGATACTGTTGTCGACCGACATCATATGCGTCCGCACATAGTGTTTTTCCAGGAAGCAGTGCCAATGTTCGAACCGGCGACCGAAATAGTTGAGAAAGCCGACATATTCGTAATCATCGGCACAAGCCTTGTGGTATATCCCGCAGCCGCTCTCGTGCGCTACGTGCGCCCCGGAGTTCCGGTATACTACATCGACCCCAATCCGGGCACTAACATCCCAGCCGGCGTACATGTGATTCGGGCAAAAGCGACCGAAGGAATGGCTCAGCTTACCGAAATTCTCAAAAAACAACTGAAGGCGTAAGCAGCCTCCGGTTCTAAAAAATATTGTCCGTATGATGAAATACATAACATCTGTCCTCGCTGCGCTGCTCTGCAGTGTGGCCGTATTTGCCGCCGACGAAAAGCCCGAGAAACCGTGGCGATATGTCAACGGCGAACAACTGCGCATAATCAACAAAGGGTTTAACGACACCGAGCGTACATACTCACGTTTGCCCCTGTCTCTGAAAGACAGCGTGCGTCCCGACCTATGGGACCGCCAGCAGTGTTCGGCCGGCATAGCCATACGCTTTGCCACAAACTCTTCGCGCATCGGCACGCGCTATCAGCTCTGGGCCGACGGACATATGCTCCACGAAGCCGACACCGGACTCAAAGGTTCCGACCTATATATACTTGAAGGCGACACTGTGTGGAGGCACGTCAACACCAACCGTCCGAAAGTAAACAACAAGGAAGAAAAAATATGCGAGGCAACATATGTGAGCAATCTCGACACCACACATATGACCGAGTACATGATATATCTCCCTCTATACGACGGCGTGATGAACTTCGAAGTGAAAATCGACAGCTCGGCCACAATCACAGCCGGCGACTACTCACGAATCAACAAAGACCGCCGCGTTGTGGCATATGGCACAAGCATCATGCAGGGAGGCTGCGCATCGCGCACAGGCATGGCGGCAACAAACATATTGTCGCGCCGGCTCGATGCCGAGGTTATCAATCTCGGTTTCAGCGGAGAAGGAAAAATGGACTCGGTGATGGCTCGTGCCATGGCCAGTATTCCCGATGTTGACGTCTATCTGCTCGACCCGGTGCCCAACTGCACCGAGATGATGTGCGACACGCTCACATACGGCTTCGTAAAGATTCTGCGTGAACTCCGTCCCGAAGTGCCGATTGTCATGGTCGAAGGTCCCATATATCCTTATGCCAGATACGACTCCTTCTTCCGCAAATATCTGCCGGCTAAAAATGCAGCCTTCCGCCGCAATTACGAGCGCTTGAAAGCCGAGCGCCCCGACAATATCTACTATGTCGACTCGGTAAACCTCGACGGAGTTGAAGACGACGGCACTGTCGACGGCATACACCTCACCGACCTGGGTTTCAAATATTACGCCGAAAAACTGTATCCGGTGCTCGCCCCTCTGGTCGACCTTAACGCCTCGGAAAAACGCAAAACAGGCAGATAACAGCTATTTTTGAATTATTATATGTAACTTTGCACCTCCTTACAAAGCTACGCTTATTAATTTGTAAACACGTAAAAAAGATATGGCCAACTGGTTTGAATGTAAAGTACGCTATGAAAAGCTCCAGGAAAACGGAGCTGCGAAAAAGGTGAACGAACCCTATCTTGTCGATGCTCTCAGCTTCACAGAAGCCGAAGCACGCATCACAGAGGAACAGAAACCTTTCATTTCCGGTGAATTCACCGTATCGGCTATAAAGTCTACCAAAATAGCCGAGATTTTCTGGGACGAGACCGGCGACCGCTGGTATCTGGTGAAAGTCGCATTCATCACTATCGACGAAAAGACCGCCTCCGAAAAACGCTCGGTATCACAGATTCTCGTACAGGCCGCCAACTTCCGTCACGCTCTCGAGCGCTTCGAAGAAGGAATGAAGGGCACCATGGCCGACTACGAAATCGTTTCTATCAACGAGACTCCACTTATGGATGTCTACAAGATGAAAGTTGTAGATTAAGTATATGTCGGACATCAGCACAGCTCTCGGCAACATCCGCTCCTCGCTCCCCGAGGGTGTGGAGCTGGTTGCCGTCAGCAAATTTCATCCGGCCGAGGCACTGCGCGAAGCCTACGATGCCGGCCAGCGCGTTTTCGGCGAAAGCCGCATCAATGAGCTGTGCGACAAAATCGCCGTGCTCCCCGACGATATACAGTGGCATTTTATAGGTCATCTGCAGACCAACAAAGTACGTAGGCTCGTTGGAACACGCCGCATAGCCCTAATAGAAAGCATCGACTCGGAGCGCCTGCTGCAACTTATCGACGACGAATCGGCGAAAGCTGGCATAGTATCGAAAGTACTGCTTCAGGTACATGTGGCACGCGAAGAGACAAAATTCGGCTTTCTGCCCGAGAAGTTGCTCGACTTCTTCCGCCGCCGCGCATACGAGACGCTCAAAGCCACTCACATATGCGGTATCATGGGCATGGCCTCAAATACCGACGACAATAAACGCGTAGCTGCCGACTTCGGCATGATTGCCGACATAAAAAGACAGATAGAAATACTATGCCCAGATTTGCGGGGCTTCGATATCCTGTCGATGGGCATGAGTCACGACTATCCGCTCGCCGTCGAGGCCGGATCCACACACGTACGCATAGGCACAGCCATCTTCGGAGAAAGAAGCTGACTGCGCCTCTTCTTTTAACTGCACACGTTCATTAGTGCAGTGCAAACACTCAATTCATATTTATGAGACATTTTATTCTGGCTGCTGCAGCCCTTATTTTCTCTACCGGCTCTGCTGTTGCCGAAGGCTATCAAATCAATTCCCTGTCGGCCCGTCAGATAGGCATGGGACACACAGGCATTGCACAGAAACTCGGTGCCGAGAGCATGTTTTTCAATCCGGCCGGCATGGCTTTCATGGACAACACACTCGACCTCTCGGGCTCATTCACCGGAATCAGCGCACACTGCACAGCCACAGTCAACGGCAAAGACTATAAGACCGACAACGGCATTTCGACACCTCTCGGAGTCCATGCAGCTTTTTCAATCTATAAGAATCTGAAAGCCGGTATTTCATTCTATACACCTTACGGCTCGTCGATAAACTGGACAGACAACTGGCCCGGAGCCGTGCTCAACCAAAATGTGAACCTCAAGGCATTCACCCTTCAGCCCACCATTGCATGGGCCATCACTCCTAAGCTGTCAATCGGTGCCGGAGCAATGATTACCTGGGGCAACGTCGACCTCAACAAGGGACTTGTGACAGCAGAGACCACCGACCGCGCACTCGCGCTCCTCAAGCAACTCGGACAGCTCCCGGCCGAAACACCGGCCTTCGGCAACACCACTCCGGCATCGGTGAATCTGCAAGGCGACGCCAACGTCACAGTAGGCCTGAACGTAGGTGCGATGTACGACGTGAACGAGCGTATCACCCTCGGAGCATCGTTCCGCACAAAAATGATGATGAAAGTAAACGCCGGCAGCGCATACGTGCGCTATGCAAACGCTATCACCGAAAATCTTCTCGGAACAAGCCTCGGACTCATCAACGAAGCCAACTTCAAGGCCGAGATGCCCTGCCCCTGGGTTTTCGGCATAGGCATTGCATATAAGCCCGTCGATCGCCTCACACTCGCATTCGACGCCCGTCTTACCGGATGGAACACATACAAGAGCCTCGACATCGAATTTCTGTCGGAACAGCTCACTCCATACAACCAGAATATCACCAAAAATTATAAAAATTCGTGGTGCTATTCGCTCGGCGCACAGTACGCCCTCACCGACCGCTTCGACATCCGCGCCGGACTTATGGTCGACACATCGCCTGTAAACAAAGAGTATTACAACCCCGAGACTCCCGGCACCACAAAAATAGAGCCCACGGTCGGTTTCTCGTTCCGTCCGTACAAAAATCTCTCTGTCGACTTCGGATTCATGTACATCGAAGGCCTCCGCATTAAAAACGCATCATGCACTTACGACGACGTACTCGGAGCCACTGTCATAAATATGCTCACCCAGACAGGCTATCCCCAGCAGGCCATTGACCAGCTGGGCTTCAAGGCCCGTCAGACATTCACAGCCGACTACAAGCTGCATGCCTTCTGTCCGTCTATCGGCGTAAGCTATAAATTCTGATACTCTCACCGTTTCTTGGCGAGAACTGTTATCAGAGACAGCACACATACCGCCATACTTATATGAAACCAAATCTCGGGTCGCGTATCTACGATTTTATATTAAACTACTTCTCGCTGTCGGGCCAGCTTGTCTCACAGCAGGAAGCGGAAGCCAACATACGCGAGGGTGTCTCTTTCAAGGGCACGAACATTCTTATCCTCATCCTCGCCATTCTCATCGCCTCTCTCGGGCTAAACACTAACTCCACCGCGGTGATTATAGGCGCAATGCTTATATCACCGCTGATGGGGCCGATTATAGGCATTGGCCTCGGCGTAGGCATACACGACTTCGAACTTCTGAAACGCTGCTTGCGAAACCTGCTCATGGCGGCCGGGTTCTCGGTAATCGCGGCCACTCTCTACTTTCTCATTTCGCCGGTCAACGAGCAGCACAGCGAACTCCTTGCCCGCACATCGCCTACAATCTACGACGTGCTCATTGCCTTTGTCGGCGGTGGTGCAGGCATCATAGCTCTCGGAAGCACAAACAAGGGAAATGTGATTCCGGGCGTTGCCATAGCAACAGCCCTTATGCCTCCCCTGTGCACCGCCGGATACGGCCTGGCGACATGGCAGCTGAACTACTTCTTCGGAGCATCGTATCTCTTCATAATCAACTCCATCTACATCGCATTTGCCACGTTTATAGGCGTTAAACTTATGAAATACCACGGGGTGTCGAACGCCGACAGCGTAAGGGCGACCCGCGTCCGCCGCATCGTATACGTTCTTGCCATTCTCACAATGCTTCCGAGCATATACCTCACATACGGCATGCTCAGGCAAAACAAATTTGTGGTGAATGCCGACAACTTCATTCACAACGAATGCGTTTTTCCCGACACTCAGGTACTCAACCGCAAGGCATATATCGAAAACGGCAAAAAATATCTCTCGCTCACCCTCATCGGCCGAACTCTGCCTATCGACTCGCTGCGCGAGGCTCTGTTGCCAAAGATGAAATTCTACGGCCTGCAGGGAACCGACCTCATATTCATTCAGGGAGGAAACCCCGACAAGACTCCAAGCAAGGGCACAGATGTCTACAGCCCCTCGGTCGACGACATCTACAGACTGGCGCAGGCCACAATTTCGCGTCAGCAAGTACGCATCGACTCTCTCGAGAACATAATCGATATGTCGAGAAACGCGCTCGACGAAGGTCCGGAGCTCGCTCCCGAAGTCAAAGTACTGTTCCCCTCAGTGAGCAGCATCGGCATAGCTTCTACGGTAATGACAAATCCGGCCACGCAAAGCAACGACACAACTACCGTAGCCCTTATAAAAGTGAAGCACCGCTTCAAGAAAGAGGAGCGGGAAAAACTCTCCGAGTATCTGCAGGCACGGCTTAAGATTTCCGAAATCAACATCGTGGAAATTTAGAAATTCGTCTGCTTTTACAATATTATACATTTGGGTGCGTTTATTATATGTCGGATGAAGCCGACTTTGACTTTCTCCGTTCCAGGACCTTAATTATGAGAATCGCACTCGTCAACTACAGATATTTCATTTCGGGTGGTCCCGAACGTTATCTATTCAATATCAAAGAGATATTGGAGCGAAACGGTCATGAGGTCATTCCATTTTCTATAAAAGGTCCTAAAAACGTACCTACGGAGTACGAGAAATATTTTCTTGAGTCGGTCGACAACCAAGAGTATTTTGCCAATACTCATAAAACACCACGTACAGTGCTACGCTCGTTCTCGCGTATGTTTTACTCCTTTGAAGCACGGCGCAAATTCCGCAGGCTACTCGAAGACACACGTCCCGACATAATATACATACTTCAGTATCACAACAAGATATCGCCTTCGATACTTGATGCAGCACGCGACATGGGCATCCCCATAGTTCACCGCATCAGCGACTTCCAGTATATGTGCCCGGCGGCAATCTTCTATGTCCCCGGCAAAGGCATATGCGAAGACTGCCTCCACGGCAAGCCCCTCAGCTGCGTGCGCAACAAATGTGTGCTCGGCTCAAGAGTATACTCCGCAATAAAAGTCTCGGCAAAACAGTTGCACGACCGCATGCACATAAGCGACAAAATCGACGCTTTTGTCGTGCCATCGTCTTTTACTTTGAGCAAGCTCGCCGAATACGGCATTCCGGCGGCTAAACTCAATCACATACCCACTTTCTTCAATCTCAAAGAGACAACGGCAGCACCCACGTACGGCGATTACTTTCTATATGTGGGCCGTCTGCAGGAGGAAAAGGGAGTGAAGACACTAATTGACGCTTTTGCCGAGACATCATACAAACTCAAAATCATCGGCTTTTCAAACGACGACTACGAAGAATCGCTGAAAAAGAGCCTCGAAGGAAAGCGGCACAACATCGAATTCCTCGGCCGCATGAATTTCGAGCAGATAGCACCTTATCTGGCTTCGTGCCGCGCAACCATAGTGCCTTCGGTGTGTTACGACAATTTCCCGAACAGCGTACTCGAAAGCTTCGCCTTCTCAAAACCGGTGATTGCAAGCGACCTCGGTTCGCTGAAAGAACTCATTGCCAGAGGCAGCACCGGACTCAGCTTCGCTCCCGGCGATGCCTCTGCACTGCGTGACTGCGTGGCCGCTCTGGCCGACGATGCCGACAGAGCCAGGCGCATGGGCGAAAAAGCTTTCGGACTCATAAGCACTGTCTACAGCCACGAAGCACACTACAAAACTCTCATCAATCTATTCAATCAAGTTATTTCTGCAAAAACCATACAGCCAATATGACCGTTCGCAAACCCACCGACGCTTCCATTATTCTCACATACCGCTGCCCTATGCGATGCCAGATGTGCAATATATGGAAGACCCCGACAGATAAAAGCGAAGAAATAAAAGCCGAAGACCTGCGTTCGCTCCCCCACCTCAAATTTATAAATCTCACCGGCGGCGAACCCTTTGTGCGCGAAGACCTCGCCGAAATCGTGGAGGAGTGCTACCGTCATACCGGCCGCATCGTCATTTCAACATCGGGATATTTCGAAGAACGGGTCATAGAGCTGGCAAAACGCTTCCCAAATATCGGCATACGCATTTCTATCGAAGGACTCAGCCGTAAGAACGACGAACTACGCGGACGCGAAGGAGGTTTCGACCGCGGCCTGCGCACTCTACTCACTCTCAAACAGATGGGACTGAAAGACATAGGCTTCGGCTGCACGGTGTCTAACTACAATTCGAAAGACATGCTCTCGCTCTACAAGTTGTCGCTGTCGCTCGGTCTCGAATTTGCAACCGCCGCCTTCCACAATTCGTATTACTTCCATAAAGACGATAACAAAATCACAAATACCGACGAGGTGTGCAGCGATTTTGAGCAGCTTATCGAATGGCAGCTCAAAGAAAAGCATCCCAAATCGTGGTTTCGCGCTTTCTTCAACATGGGTCTCATAAATTATATTGAGGGAGGCCGACGCATGCTTCCCTGCGAGGCCGGCTCAGCCAATTTCTTCATAGACCCCTGGGGTGAGGTATATCCGTGCAACGGCATGGAGGAGCGCTACTGGAAGGAATCGATGGGGAATATCCACGAACACGATTTCATGACCATCTGGAATTCGGAGCAGGCCGAAAAAGTTCGTGACATGGTGCGCCGCTGTCCCAAAAACTGCTGGATGGTAGGCACCGCATCGCCTGTGATGCACAAATACATCCGCCATCCCCTCTCGTGGGCTGTAAAAAACAAAATACGCTCTCTACGCGGCCTCAAGCCATGCCTCGACAAGACATGGTACAATGTAGGCCAGGACCCGGCGCAGGGCGATTTACGCGATAAATTCTGACGACATGAAAATCGTAGTCATCGGCACTCGCGGCATACCCGATATTCTCGGTGGTGTGGAGACTCACTGCGAGGAACTTTTTCCGCGTATCGCAGCAATGGGCCATGATGTTACCATAATCAGACGCACACCATACGTGACCGACAACAACCGCATCGCTTCATACAAGGGTGTGAGCCTTGTCGACGTGCCGGCACCGCGCAAAAAGAGCATCGAGGCTATTGTGCATACTTTCAGAGCTATACTCAAGGCTCGCTCTCTGCGACCCGACGTGCTCCACGTGCACGCCATCGGCCCGGCCTTGCTGATTCCGCTCGCCCGCCTGCTGGGCATGAAGGTTGTGATGACCAACCACGGTCCGGACTACGACCGACAGAAGTGGGGACGCCTCGCCAAAGCCGTGCTACGCACAGGCGAGCGCATGGGCACTCGTTTCTCCAATGCTGTTATCGTTATATCTACTGTCATTGCCAGCATACTCCGCACCCGATATGGGCGCACCGATACCGACCTTATTTTCAACGGCGTGAACCGTCCTCAAAAATCAGACTCTACATCTTGGCTCGAATCATGGGGCATAGCCGGCAAACCGTATATAGTGGCTATCGGACGATTTGTGAAAGAAAAAGGGTTTCACGACCTAATCGAAGCCTACTCCAAATCGCCGGTAAAAGAGAGATACGCCCTCGTCATCGCCGGAGACACCGATCATGAGGACGACTACTCGCGGACTCTCAAAAAGCAGGCCGCCGAGGCCGGAGCGGTGCTCACCGGATTCATAAAAGGAGAAAAACTCAATCAGCTCATGACCAACGCCTCGCTCTTTGTCATGCCTTCGTATCACGAAGGGCTGCCCATTGCATTGCTCGAAGCCATGAGCTACGACCTCGATGTGGTCGTAAGCGACATTCCGGCCAACAAACTCGCCATACTCAAGCCAGACGATTTCTTCCCGACCGGCGACACCGATGCTCTCGCCGCCGCAATCGAACGCAAAACCGCGACAGCGCATAGACCGCGCACATACAACCTCTCGGCCTACGACTGGAATAAAATCGCAGAGCAGACAGTCGAAGTATACAAGCGTGTTACAGACAAGCGGTGATTACTCCACCACAAAAATCGAGAAATTCACAGAGCCATAGGCTCGATGCTCTCTGAAACCCGGAAGCTGCGAGAAATCGTGGCTTTTGTTATGCTCTACCACAAGCACCGTGCCGGGCTTAACAAGACCCGACTCAAGAATTTTGCCCGGTATTCCGGCAAAACCGGCCATTTCATATGGAGGGTCGACGAAAATGATATCGAAAGGTTTCGACACGCTTGCAATATAGCGCAGAGCGTCGCCGCGCACAAGCGAAAAATTGTCGACACCAAGCTCCCGGGCCACTTTCTCTATGAAACGCTGCTGAGTGGAAGCTTTCTCTACAGCCGTGACACGCGCACACTCACGCGAAAGGAACTCGAAACTCACGGCTCCCGTACCGGCGAAGAGGTCGAGAGCCTCGGCACCCTCGAAATCCACTATATTTTCGAGCACATTAAATATATTTTCACGTGCGAAATCGGTAGTAGGACGGGCGGTGATATTTGAAGGAACGTCGAAGCGGCGACGTCCGAATTTTCCACGAATTATTCGCATAACGGTAGTATTACAAGAGGGAAAGGTGCCGTCAGTGCCTCACGGCCGTTGCGGAAAGCCGCCGACGGAAAAATTACCGGCATCACGCACGCCGCATAGCGTCTCAGCATGGGCATAAGAGCGTCGCGGTCGGGAGCACTGCCGCAAAGCAGTATTTCATCCGACCGCAGATCGAGACCGGCCTGCAGAGTGGTGCCGAGAATATGATATAAGGCATCTTCATCGCTCGTGCAGCGGTGCGTGGTGACAATAGCCGGTGCGCCGTCATTGCCGGTCACGACAATATCTACATAGCGGAAGACACCCGAACGATGAAAATGAGCATATGTCTTTGCCGAATTCCCAAGCATCGACTTGCGGCTAAAATAGCGCAGCAACACCGACGCATGGCAATGGGTAGCGGGATTACGGAAAGTTCGCGCCAAAAAACGCGACACGCCGGCATCGAGAGCCCACAGCACATCAATTCCGGCCGCGGCGGCTCTGTCAGCCTTGACTATGGCATCGTCGTCGTCGACACGCAGACAGCAGTAGTCAACAAGCGACTCGCCCGTTTCTTCGTCGAGACCTTGCGGCACAGGCATATAAGCATTTGTGCGCACCACAACATCGACCGAACCGAAATCGGACAATAACACCGGAGCCGCATAGACAGCCTCCTCAAGAGCCTTTGCCTGAGGAAGCGTAGGGTCGAGCTGAAGGCTGAAATGCACAAGTGTGGAGTCTTCTACTGTCGACCACACCACAGCCTGCAGCGCGTCTTTGTCGAGCTGCAACGCAAGCCGCCACAGACGCGGATGCTCTATTTTGCCGTTGGAATGAATACCGGTATTTTCCATAATCGATTACAAATTTACACAAAAACCACGATATTTTACTCCGTCAGAATAAAAAGCCCTCTGCAATCCACTTCTTATATGCACTCACATGAATCACGGTGCTCAGAGACGATATTTTAACTAAACTTTTGACTGATAGCATAAAAAAGGTAAAAAAAGACTAATTCAACGACCTTTTGACCGCTTGGATGTGTTAAGCCTTTACCAAGTGAGTTTACTGCCAGAACAACACGTTCACAAGTGCTCCTGCTTTTTATAAAAACATATAATACTTATAACTCTCTCAATATGACTTCTGAACTTTTTCAATCAAAGCTACTCGACATACAAAGAAATTTGCTCAACTTCGCTTACACACTTACATCGAACCGCGACGATGCATACGACCTTCTGCAAGACACAACCCTGAAGGTGCTCGACAACGAGGACAAATATATCGACAATGTCAATTTCAAGGGATGGGTATTCACAATAATGCGCAATCTCTTCATAAACAAATACCGCCGCGAAGCCCGTTCGGCAGTGTTTGTTGACCACAGCGACGACCTCTACCTCCTCAATTTCGCGCAGAGCTCGGGAAGCGAGACTCCCGAAGGCAGCTACTCGGCTCACGAAATTATGGATATGCTTTCGTCGTTTTCCGACGACCTCCGCGTGCCTTTCTCCATGTTTCTTTCCGGCTACAAATACGCCGAAATCGCAAAGACTATGAACCTCCCGTTAGGCACCGTGAAGAGCCGAATCTTTCTCGCACGGCGTAAGCTCCAGAAAAGCCTGCGCGATTTTAGATAAGACTCACAAAACTTTTTTGGCCGTCGCGACATTTTAATATTAAGCAACAATATAAAATCTCATACCCGATATGGAAAGAAAAAGCATTAAAGGCACTCGCACCGAGCACAATCTGCTTGCATCATTCGCCGGCGAAAGCCAGGCTCGCTCAAGATATACTCTCTTTGCAGAAAAAGCCCGTGAAGAAGGCTACGAACAGATAGCCGCCATTTTTATGGACACTGCCGAGCAAGAGCTCAGTCATGCACGCATGTTTTTCAATCTTCTCGAAGGAGGCACGGTGGAAATCTCCGCCGGATATCCGGCAGGCGTTGTCGGCGACACAAAGACAAATCTCGCCGAAGCTGCCGCCGGCGAACGCGAAGAGTGGAGCGACCTATACGAAAACTTTGCAAAGACCGCTCAAGACGAAGGATTTCCCCAAATCGCAAACACCTTCCGACTCATTGCAAAAGTTGAACAGGTACACGAAGCTCGCTATCTGAAGCTTCTCGAACGACTCGAGAGCGGCACCACTTTCGAATCCGCAGAACTCGTGGCATGGCAGTGCCGTCGCTGTGGCTTTGTTATCACCTCGAAAGCAGCTCCCAAGCGTTGCCCCGTATGTGGCGCAGACCAGGGCTGGTTTGAGCGTCAGGCTCAGAACTATTGATGCTACGCATCTGACTCTGCAAAATCCAACGGCACTCCGATAATATCGGAGTGCCGTTGGATTTTGCAGAGTCGCTGTAATATTGCGGCACTTTATCTCTAAAACTTGTTGATTCTGCCCATAAACAGTGGCAGACCGGTGCTCTTTTCGGCAATTATGAATGCAAAAGGTCGGTCGACAAAGAAATCACTGTATGCCGGCAAGGGGCCGGGAGCTGTAAGCCCGTCGCCTTTTGTTTCGGTATAGCTTATGGCTTTGGTTCCTCCTTCGTCCACGATGATACTCACACCTTGGGTGATTCGGGAGATAAACATATCCGGTCCACACATCATGGAAAATTCTGCCTCTCCTTCTTTAAACATTTTTGTAAGGCCGAGTTCTTGCAGTGCAGGAATCATATTTGATTCATAGTTTATTTCGAATTTTGGAAGTCGCAGATGTATATTGCTGCCGTCGAACATATAGCAGTCCTTGGCAAGACGTGATATATCATCCGGATTGATGTCTTCCATACAGCTGTCGAGACTGACTCCATCGTCAGGAAGTATTATTATCATCGAGTATGCCGAATTGCCGTATGGTAAAGTTACGGCTCTGTATTCGTCGTCAGCATAACCCATCATATAACTCTCCGTATCCATCATCATGACTTTGGATTTCGAGCCGTCATAGTTTGTGAAGTCTCTCTGTTGCGTTTTAGACTTGTCGAACGTCGAAGTCCACCAGCCCTTGAAATACAATGCATTGGTAAATACTGCGGCTGTCTGTTTTTCAAAATTGCCTACTGACGGACCTGACAGAATTCCATGAGTGTTGTCGGAGTACCACTTATTTATCAACTGACGGGTAGCTTCGGAAGTGATGTTGTCTATAAATGTTATGGGCGAGTTAAAATAGTCGCGCATATTGTCCGAAAACAGGGTGCTTGTTGTCGAAGAGAATTTCTTGTTAATCCACAGGGCATTCGCAATACTCACGGTAGTGGTATTGTCGAGTTCAGGAAGCCTGTCAAGCATTTTTTTGTAAAATGTATTGAGCGCGACAATATCCTTATTCTCAAATCCGAGAACATCAAGCATTTCATCAAGAGTCTCACCTGAAGCTCCGTTTGCAGCCATAGCAAGAGTAATGGATACACTCAACGGCGACACCACAAAGTTGGTATGTTTGCCGGCGTGCTCATCAATCGCGTCAAAAAGCTTGTAGGCAAAGTAGTTGTCCGCATCAACAATAACTTCTTCGCTTCTGCTGACTGGTATAGGTTCAAATCGTTTTGGTTGAATATTCGTGCCTTTGTCATCTGAACATCCAGATAATGCAACAGCTATACCAAAACACGAAAAGAATAATTTAAAAATTTGTCGCATAGTTCATTGTGATTTTATCCGATAGTTACTGAAACAGCGATAAACTGAGTGTTTTTAAATGTGTAGCCAAGTGGATTAAAAACCGTCCCTTCAAAATAGCCGTCATCTACACCGTCCAACCCCAGCAAAAGTGAATGAAATGTTCATAATAAATTCTGTTTTCTAATACGTTCCATTCTTTTTTTGTGAAATCCCATTCGGCGTAATACTTACGGTAGTCAAGTTGATTATATCCGTCAGCAACCCAAGCATGATTTCCGCCTGCCATTAGCAGTATACACCTAAGAAGCGATGTTTTTGCTGACTCAAAATCAAAATCTTTGAAATTGGTAATATTATGGTCGGGAAGATATTTTCCCAACAATGGTTTGCACTTTGAAGAATTTACCGATGTTGATGTTTCTTTATAATCCGCATCTCCATCATACCCAATCTGTCTCATCAGAGCTGCTATAAGATTGTGGGTATTATAAGAAAAACTCTCTAGACAGAGCTGATTCTGTTCTGCTTTTGTACCATCGGGCCGGTTGTATACAGCAAATTGGCGTTTGTGCAAAAACAATTCATCCCAATTGATTCTTTGAGTTCCGAATGTATTTTCAGGAAAAGTGAAAGTAAATGAAGAATTATGTTTTGTAATTTTATTAACATATGTAACGATTGAAGCAATGGCCGTAGGTATGCAGCCAGTGTATCGTTTTTTAGGTGCTACCTCAGGACAATAAACACTATATATACCTGTTTGTCCCCATTCTACACCGTCTAAACGAGGTTTGATTTGTAAATGAGTGATTGTGTCGTATCTTAAGTCAAAGGCAGGATGAAGGTCCCCGGGTTTAACTATTATTATATCTCCATATCCTAACGGATTAACAGGAGCATTAGCAGTATAATTTATCGCGGCGTCCATAAAGTAGTTTAATCCTGGATTATTGGAGCCTTTTTCAGGGTCGTATGAGCCTTTCTCTATAACCGCTAAAACTTTTTTATCTATATACGTAGCTGGGATAATTGCATATCCTTTTTCATTATCGAAATTAACAACGTATAACAGCGTGTCATTTTGACCAGCTCTTGAAAAAGGGTTGGTAATTGACTTTACATTTGTTTTCAATGCTGAGCGGCTCGCGCCTCTACTTTTCGTAGGGTAAAGTCGTTCCGCAGCATCAATGGCGATTGATATAGCTTCATCCATAGTTTTGATTACTTGTGAATGAGGACTAATCTTGTTGTCTGGCTCATTGGTATTAAGAACGGATTCATTGCAAGACATAAAAAAAATCTGTGTAATGCAAATCAAACAATAAAGAAGTTGTTTCATCAGTATTATATTAGTTAATATTGTGCTGGCAATTTAAAACAAAATAATAGAAAAACAAGTTAAACAAAGTTAAATCTATTAACGGCGCATAGTAATAAACCTGTGTTTAGATATAACTTCTTACCTTTGCAAAAAAGA
>RYWL01000102.1 GCA_003979155.1 Muribaculaceae bacterium | reverse complement strand
ACGATAACCTTGAGCGCAACTCGTCGCTGTATTACCGTTATATATCGCTTCTCCGTCCCAACAACACGCGCCAGCTTCTCTCCAAGTCGTTTCTTGCTCTTATGGGCGTGAAGGTAAATGGCAATCTGCGTTTCGAGCAGCTTAAAGAGCCCAATCTGATGATGACATCGGCCATGGTCACGTCATACGACGACGAGCTGCAGGCTCTGACTACAAACCACCTCTACACCAACGGAACAATCGACATCTCTGTATCGTCGGAAGGTATAGCACTGTCGCAATCGCGACGTAATGACATTGCGGAGAGTGTTATTCCCGAGAACCTCATGCCGTGGTTGCGTCCGCAGGTGCATGTAGAGGGTGTACGCTCGCTCACCGCTTCGAAATTTAAAAAACTGAACGAACACGAACTGTGGTGGGGCGAAATCGAGCATCAGTTGTTCGACAGCAACGTGCCGGTGGCGGCATTGACTGTCGACCGCACCATGCGTCGCGCCGAAGAGGACGATGAGGTTTTCATTGTTGTAGACAGTGTCGAAGATACCGGCGACGGCAATCCCGTGTTCCATTGTCATATCGACGACAGCGACTACAGCGAGGGCTCGGGCGTGCTTTACCGCAGCGACATTGTGGGTTATTCTCTGCGGCAGATAAACGAATTTTCATTCCGCGACAACCGTGGCCGCAAGCTTTTCTATCGTGCCCGTGTGAAGAGATTCAATCCCGATGGCACATATATTTTCACCCTTGAAAATGAAGTGAAGGCATACACCGACGCCTACTATCAGGCCGGCGAGGAATACAGTGTGCTGATTGCCCACGAAGCTCGTGATGCCGCACAGAGATTTGTCGGATATACCGGCTTTACTTCCGACGGTGTCAGCATATATGTGCCTTGTTCGCAGAAAGAGCATAACTTTAGAGTTGGCGACATTATAAGCGTGAGACTTCTGCCTGCGACAAACGGTATAAATGTCTTTGACATCTTGGGGATTGACGACACGCAGTCATTTACGAAAAATACGGCTTTCGACTGCCTCATGCAGGAAATCGCAGTGCCCGAGGCAATGGAAGACAGCGAGGAGAGCGGAAGCGAAGAGCTGCTGCGCGACCCCGACGAAATTCTCAATACCGACGATGTGCGAGAACTCATAGAGATTATCCGGTTCAATGCCATTGCCTCCACCGACCTTATGCGGGCCTACGACTATCTGCGTTTCGCGGCGCTTATGGCCAGAATCATTGCCGACGACAGCCTGGCTGCGACTTTGCGGACACATGCCAAATTGCTAACCCTTCACAAGGATTATGCAACCAATGCGAAACTCGATCCTGCGAAACTCGATCCACTGCGTGCGCCGGCTTCTGAGAATGAGCTCCTGGGCATGATTTTCCACCGACTCGAAATGGTGTCGTGGCTGTCGAACCAGGAGTATACAGAGCGCCTTTACAAAACCGTAGCCAATCCTGCATCTGAGCTCGAGGGCAGCATAGCCCGTCTTGTGCTCTCATACAACATGCTTATGGGAGGTGAAACCGAAGTGAACAAATCAATAGCCGATGGCATACGCCAGGAGATAATGAAAAAGCTCAATGTAAATAACGAAATACGTATGGGCAAACATTATGGCTCCGAGTCGAAATACGTCGAGTTCAAGACTTCGCTCGTCTTTCCGCCTGTCAAGCCTGGCGAGAAAATGGTGGAGAATCCCCTCAAGCAGCAGCATAATATTCTCACCCGAATCGCCGGTCTGCTCAACGCCGAAGGAGGCCATCTCTATCTCGGCGTGAACAACGAAGGCTATGAGGTGGGTATGCCCGACGACTTCCGCTACTACGAGCGTCATACCGTTTCCGACGGCAGGTATATGCATAAGATTAAAGACGTTGCTTCGCTATGTCTCTTTATCAATCACCTCGTCACTTATAACTTCGGAGAGACTGTTGCCCGAAAAATCAATATAGCCCAGGACCCCGAGGCCCATAAAGGAGTTGTCGACATACAGGTAGAACGTTCGCTCGAGCCAGTCCGCATTGACAACGAACTGTGGGTGCGCCAGACCGGTGAAGTCACGCGCCTCATATCCGACGAAAAATCAATACGGGAATTCGAGGAAGAACGCAAGGATTTGCGCCTCCGAGAGCAAATTTCGCTCAGGGCAAAATTGGAGGCTGCCGACGAAGCCGAGGAAGCCGAAGAAATCATAGTTGCCGAAGAGCAGTGCGCACCCCGTGATACTGAAAATGAGGCGTCTGAAGAAACTGCTCCCGCCGAGTATAATGCCGAGGAACCTAAGGCCGACGAGGCGACTATAGCCACCTCAATGTGGCGTCCCAATGTGTACAGAAGCTATGAGTCAGATTTTGTCGAGCCCTACGGTTTCCTATACTTCTTCAAGGATAACAAACTGCTTTTCTCTACGTCCGACCTCTACACCTATCCCGGCGCAGACGACTGTGTGCAGACTCTTGTTATTCCTCATGACATGGAAAACGCATACCTTGTCATAGGATATGACAATGAACGCGCCCTTCGAATTTCTCTTTCAGAGATTTACCAGAAGGCGAAGACCTCGAAGACAATAAACTTCAATGCCGACTATGAGGTGCTCTTCGTTGCACTGGCTTCGAAGGACGACGCTCTTGTGGTGATGGGAGCCGACAGTGCCGACACTCTGTGGCGTAGAGCTGTAAAAATCTCCTCTATCGACGCTAATCATCTCATGAGCAAGCCTGTAAGGCTGCACGAGTCGCCTATCAACCGTACATTCGGATTTGAAATTGCCGATGCTTCAGCTTTGTCGCATTTCAAAGACTGCATGAGCGACAAACTTGCTCCAAAACGTTTTGGTGAGACAATGAGAGTGAAGACCTCGTCGCCCGACCTCGAATACAAGCTTAAACAACTCATAAAAGATTGCATCCCACAAGTAAACTGAGACTATGCCACTTATTTCTATAATCACTGTGTGCTATAACGCCGCCGATACAATTGAGCGGACTATCGCGAGTGTCGACGCGCAGACATTCGACGACTATGAGCATTTCATTGTCGACGGCAAATCGTCTGACGCAACGCTTGCAATCATAAAATCGCATCCCGACAGCCGACGCCGTTGGATATCGGAGCGCGACGGCGGAATATACGACGCAATGAACAAGGGCATGTCGATGACTTCAGGCGATTATCTGATTTTTCTTAATGCCGGCGACAAGTTGCACTCGCCCGATACGCTCGCAGTCATAGCAAAGGCAATCGCCGAAAACAACCGACCGGGCATTGTATACGGGCAGACAGATATTGTAGACAACGATGGCTGCTATCTCCGTACACGGCATCTGTCGGCTCCCAAAGAGCTCACCCTCCGCAGTTTTGCCGACGGAATGCTTGTGTGTCACCAATCTTTTGTAGCTCTGCGTCGCATAGCGCCTTCGTATCAGCTCAAATACCGTTTTTCGGCTGATTACGACTGGTGTATAGGATGCCTTCAGCATTCGCGCTGCAGCATAGGTCTTACCGACACTGTCTTCACCGATTATCTCGACGAAGGAGTTACCACACGCAACAGACGCGCCTCGCTCATAGAGCGTTTCCGAATCATGTGTTTTTACTACGGAACGCTGCCGACAATTCTCCGGCATGTGAAATTTGCTCTCCGGGCAATAAAGCG
>RYWL01000101.1 GCA_003979155.1 Muribaculaceae bacterium | reverse complement strand
ATTTCTCTCCGAAAACTCACTTCTGTTAACAATCGTTTTTAAACAAGCTCTTAATTCAATTATAAACAGCCACTCATACAATTCAGGAACCTCGGCAGTGATGTCGGGGTTTTCTTATGGAGTTGCGGCACCGCCGGGGGACTTGTTATATTTGGGCTTATCTTCGGAGATAGCGACCAGTCGCAGGGATAGGTTGTCACCGCGCTCCATGTCCCTCTGGGGGAGGATTTTTACCGACTCTTTGCACCATTGTTACATCGACTCGAACTGTGGCGATTTCATTTTCTGTGCTTCGTCGACCGAGTGACTCTCTATATATTGCAAATTTGCAAATTCACTGCAAAAATTGGTCAGGTAAAGGATAATTATTATCTTTGCCGTATAAATACTCAAAACACAATCAGAACTACGCTATATGGCTACTAAACCGTTTCACTATCAGGAAATGTTTCCTCTCGGCCCCGACACAACCGAGTACTATCATCTTAGTTCGGACTATGTGCACACCGAGAACTGGGGCGGACACGAATTTCTTGTCGTAGACCCGCAGGCGCTTACCGTTCTCGCCCGTCAGGCAACGCACGACAATGCCTTCATGCTCCGTCGGGAGCACAACAAAATGGTGGCATCAATTCTTTCCAACCCCAACGCAAGCCAGAACGACAAATTCGTGGCGCTCACGATGCTCCGCAATGCCGAAATATCGGCCAAAGGCCAGCTCCCCTTCTGTCAGGACACCGGCACAGCTATATGCCATGCGTCGAAAGGACAGAACGTTTACACCGGATGCAACGACGAAGAGCGTATATCGGAAGGCGTATATCTCACTTACACAACCGACAATCTCCGTTACAGCCAGAACGCTCCTCTCACAATGTACGACGAAGTGAACACCGGCTGCAACCTACCGGCTCAAATCGATATCCACGCCATAGAAGGCAACGAATATCACTTCCTCTTCGTGGCTAAAGGCGGCGGCTCGGCAAACAAGACCTACCTCTATCAGGAGACAAAGGCTACTATCAACCCCGACAAGCTCGTTCCTTTCCTCATCGAAAAAATGCGCAGCCTCGGCACAGCAGCCTGCCCTCCCTACCACATCGCATTCGTTATCGGCGGCACTTCGGCAGAGAAGAACCTCGAAGTGGTGAAGAAAGCTTCGGTAAAATATCTCGACTCACTCCCCACCCAAGGCAACGAATACGGCCATGCTTTCCGCGATATCGAGCTCGAAAAGGTGCTTAAGAAAGCCAGCGAAGACCTCGGCCTCGGCGCTCAGTTTGGCGGCACATGCTACGCTCACGACATCCGCGTTATCCGTCTGCCCCGTCACGGCGCTTCGTGCCCCATCGGCATGGGCGTAAGCTGTTCGGCCGACCGCAACGTCAAGGCTAAAATCAACAAAGACGGTCTCTGGATTGAAAAACTCGACACCAACCCCGGAGAGCTAATTCCCGAAGAATACCGCAAACAGGGCGAAGGCGAAGTTGTGAAAATCGACCTCAACCGTCCGATGCAGGAAGTTCTCGCCGAACTGTCGAAATATCCCGTATCGACACGCCTGTCGCTCAAGGGCACTATTATCGTAGGACGCGACATAGCTCATGCAAAAATCAAAGAGCGCCTCGACAAGGGCGAACCCATGCCGCAGTATCTAAAAGACCATCCCATCTACTACGCAGGGCCCGCAAAGACCCCGGCCGGCCTTCCCTCGGGCTCGTTCGGCCCCACTACTGCCGGACGTATGGACTCATACGTCGACCAGTTCCAGAGTGCCGGTGGTTCTATGATTATGATTGCCAAAGGCAACCGCTCGCAGCAAGTGACCGACGCCTGCCACAAGCACGGCGGCTTCTACCTCGGCTCTATCGGTGGCCCGGCAGCAATTCTCGCCTACAACTCAATCAAGAGCGTCGAACTCCTCGAATATCCCGAGCTCGGCATGGAGGCTATCTGGAAAATCGAAGTCGAAGATTTCCCTGCATTCATCCTCGTCGACGACAAGGGCAACGACTTCTTCACCCAGATAAATGAAAAATGTAAAAACTGTGCTCTCAAAAAATAATCGGAGCATCGCATAACTACAGACTTATAAAACCGGCGGCGGGGCTCCTCTACGACAGGCTCCGCCGCATTTTTATCGCAGCAGCCAGAACTTTTTCTGCCGAATAAGATTACAACTATATAATATCACAGCTCTCCACACTTTTTACATTAACTAAAAAACATATTGGCCGATGAAGTACAACAGTTTTCTAAGCCGTTTCATACTGACTCTCATGCTCTCTCTTCTCTCCATGTTTGGTGCCGGCGCCGCCGACAACGAAGGACCGAAGTTCAAGACTCCCGACTTCGCATACCCTCAGACCGTGCTCAATAATGCCAGGGCACTTCTAAAGACCGCCGACACGTCCGACAGCCACCATGCCGGAGAAATACGGCTTCGTGCTGCCCTCGAAATTTGCTCGGCGGCACAGTCTATCGACTACGACTCCATTTTCGCCCAGCCGGCCATGCTGAGCCGTCTGGTTGCCGAGTCGGCAAATGATCCGGCCGCCAAGTCGATGCTCACTCTTTACGAGGCAAAACTCTACGCCAACATCTACACAGCGCGTAAATATAAATACGACCGCGTCGATGCACCTCTTGAGCCATATCCCGACGATGTATCGGCATGGAGCGGCCTCCAATTCCGCACTCGCATTGCCACACTGCTGGCCAATGCACTCGCAGAAGCCGACACCACTGCCCTCAGCCGTTTCTCGGCCTCGCTCGACTATTCGCCCGAAGTCCTCGTCTACCTGCCAACTGTGGCCGATTTCGTGCGCTTCGCTGCAAGCCGCATATACTCCGACCTGCGCACACCAAGCGACAATTACCTCGCCGAACGCAAAGCTATATGCACAGAAGGCATCAAAGCCGCACCCGAAGGCTCGGCACCATATTTCTACTGGTCGTGCGCCCTCATCGAACTCGAAAACAAGGGCGACAGGCAGGCCGAAGCCTTCGAGGCGCTCTATGACCGATGGAAAGACCGCGAGGCCGCACGATATGTGCTTGTTCAGCTCGCCGAACGCTCGCAGGACATAGTAAGCCTCGAGCTGGCAATGCCCGACGACGACGCTTCTGCCCAAGCCCGCGAAGCCTCCGAAAAAAGCATGATCGCGAAGCGCGACAGCCTGATTTCGATGCTGGAAACGTCGCTGTCGCAATTCCCGACATGGAACAACAACAACGCCCTTCGCAACAGCCTCAACAAAATCCGTCAGCCACACGTGTCGATTGAAGCGCCTTCTATGGTCGCTCCCGGCACGTCTTTTACAATCGACCTGAGCTATTCGTTCGCAAAAAAAATAACAGTAAGCATTCACGCGCTCCCAGATATATTCAACGATATGTCGAGCGAGAAGATACTCAGCAGCACACCAAGTGTTTTCAGCCAACAACTTACGACCGATAAAACCGACGGTATCATCTCCATTCCGGCAAGCGTGACAACCCCCGGGAAATACGCTGTTGTCATGTATATCGATAACAAGAAAAAAGAAGGCTGCGTAAACACATTCATCGCCACGCCACTTATTGGCATGGCCGTGGGCCGGGGAGAGGCGGTCGACGCCGTAGCCACTGATTTCAACACCGGCGCGCCACTGAAAAACGTGAAGGTAAACATACAGCAACGGCTCAACCACAGCACAAGCACCTTATTTGCCGGAACTACCGACGGCGACGGCGTCCTATGGTCATTTCTGCCTTGCCGTTCTTTACTGTAGCTTTTGCGTCGGGCACA
>RYWL01000100.1 GCA_003979155.1 Muribaculaceae bacterium | reverse complement strand
GCTTTTTGGGAGTCTCGGACGGCGCTTCTTCGGGAAGCGGCATAAGGTCGGGACGACGAGTCGCCGGATGCTGGCTGAGGATAAAGGCATTGATGCGCTGCTGCTGAGGGTCATCGGCCTCGGTGTCGGGCAGATTATCCTGCTCTTCGCGTGCGAGCATCTCGGCATAGTCGGGAGTCGGATTGAAAATCATGCGTTCGAGCAGCGCTTCCTCTTCGGGCGTGCACGAGCCGTAAGTATTGAGAAATGTGTCAATCACATTATTGGTCTCCTGCGGCGCCGGCAGCTCGGCCTTGGGATAAAAATGCTTCCAGCCGTCGCCATGAGCGGCAAAGGCAAGCGTACGCTCGTCGGGACAAACTGCGGCAAGGTGTTTGCGAAGAGATTCAGCCTCCTGCTCCGACACGCCGCCATGACGCAGCAGCAGCAGAGCCGGCACACTCAGCCAGGGCATGGAGACTGTAAGGCGCCGGAGCGCATCGGTGTCGGGCGGTGTGAGGGGTTCGCCGTCGGGTACCGCGAGACAGCGGTTGATGAGGTCTGAGAAATCAGAAGTATTCATTACCAGTCGCCGAGTGTGGCGTTGAAAATAAGTTCCACAAGCTCTTTCGAGATTTCTTCGCAGAGCTGATCCTGAACGTCGGTAAGCATCTCCGACGACGGGAAATCGCGGTAGGCGCTGAATGTCTGGTCAACGTCTTTATTGTCTTCCTTATTGTTGATATATTTGAGACGCACCGTTATTGTGAGACGCGTCATCGATGCATATGCATTCTCGGTCACAGCCTGCGGAGTGAGGTTGTAGCCGGTGATTTCGCCCTCCATCTCGAGGTCGGAGTTTCCGTCGGTAGTCTGCAGCCTGGTATTCTTCGAGATATAGTTGAGGAGTTCGTTCTCGAAGGTCTGCTGCAAGGGCGGATACACCAGAGCGGCACGTATGGGAAATTCGCTTACGTGAATGGTTTTATAGATATTATAGTCGAGTGCTGAGCCGTTCAGCTTGAAACTCGGAATACAGGCGGTGAGCGACGCGCAGACAAGCATCACACAGCCTGCCAACAGTCGCATTATATTATTCGAGGCCATAATCCTTTATTTTACGGTAAAGAGTGCGTTCGGAGATGCGGAGTTCGGAGGCGGCGGCTTTGCGACGGCCCTGATTGCGCTCGAGAGCACGGCGTATCATCTCGCGTTCTGTTTCTTCGAGAGTGGCCGGCACTTCGGGTTCCACTTCCGAGTAATTCACTTCGCTGCACGGCGCCATATGCACCTCCGGCGTACCGTGGCTTCGCACAACAAGCGATGTGGGCATCGACGCATTCTCTTCGTCGGAAATTATCTTGTGCGACATCGGCACGGCAGGTATTTCGCCATCGAGACGCATCTGAAGCTCGTCTATGCGCTCGCGCAGCTTGAATATCATGCCGAGCAACATCTCTCGCTCCGACTCATAGCTGTGGAGCGAGGCTGTCTTTGCCGGCATATAGCTTGTGGAGATTTCAGGAATATAGCGGTGCAGAGCGTCGGCATTCACCTCTGTGCCGGCTTCGAAAAGTGCGGTCTGCTCCACCACGTTTTTGAGCTGACGCACATTGCCCGGCCAGCGGTAGTGACGCATTGCGTCGTCGGCTTCTTCGGCAAAGCTGATCGGAGGCACACGGTAGCGCTCGGCGAAATCGGAGGCAAACTTGCGTGCAAGAAGTCTTATGTCATTGCCGCGGTCGCGCAGCGGCGGTATATGTATCTGTATTGTCGAAAGGCGGTAAAAAAGGTCTTCACGGAATTTCCCGTGAGCTACGGCATCAAGAAGGTCGACATTCGTAGCCGCCACAACGCGGATATTGGTTTTCTGCACAGTCGACGAGCCCACACGCAGATATTCGCCGCTCTCGAGCACACGAAGCAGACGCGCCTGAGTGGTAAGCGGAAGCTCGGCAACTTCATCGAGAAAAATCGTGCCGCCGTCGGCTTCCTCAAAGTAGCCTTTACGAGAGTCAACAGCTCCGGTGAAGGCTCCTTTCTCATGGCCGAAAAGCTCCGAGTCTATTGTGCCTTCGGGAATAGCGCCACAGTTTACGGCTATATATTTGGCATGGCGGCGCGCACTGAAACGGTGTATAATCTGTGGAAAAAATTCCTTGCCGGTTCCGCTCTCGCCGGTTACAAGCACCGACAAATCAATCGGAGCCACACGTATGGCACGCTCTATAGCCGCCGTAAGGGCCGGAGCGTTGCCAACGATGCCAAACTGCTGCTTGGCCTGCTGTGCCTGAGTGGAGAGGGTATTTGATATGCGGGTTTCTGGCATTTTTTCGTTTTCTGCTGCAAGAGCTTCTATGCTCCTGCCGTTTCGAAATACAAAATTACGAAAAAATAATGGATTATTTGCCCCGACCCTTGATTATGGGCATTTCAGCGCTCTTTGACGGTTTCCCCTCACCTACCGAAGGCCACCCGTCGGCATCCCACTCTACCCTGTCGAGATACACCTTGCGGCCTTCTTGCGGCGCCGAGGCGTCATAGCCGTGGTAAAGCATCCAGTATTGGCCGGCATCGTCTTTAACAAAATTGGCATTATGACCGGGACCTTTCACAGTGTCGTCGCCCTCAAGGAGCAGGGAGAAGCCATTCTCTATTGCAGGCACGCCGTTTTTATCTACATATGGGCCGATCACTTTCTTACTCCGCGCCACAACTACCCTATATGTGCTCTTCTCGCCTTCGCAGCACGAACCGGCCGAACCCACAAGATAATAATAGCCGCGATGACGGAATATATTGGTCGCCTCGGTAAAGGTGCCGGCAACCATGACGGGCTCTGCTCCGGACTTCACCGAAAGGCCGTCGGACGAAAGCTCGATAGCATAAATACCTCTGAAACTACACCAGAAGAGCCAATGCTTACCCTCAGCCTCCACATATATGGGGTCAATGCTGTTCTGCACACCTATCTCATTGCTCAGAAAAAGCTTGCCGTGGTCGGTGAACGGGCCTTCGGGGGCATCGGCAGTGGCAACGCCTATGCCGCACTCCCACTCCTTACCCCACTGCGACTTGGAGTAATATAAAACATACTTCTTGCCTACCCACTGTATGTCGGGTGCCCAAATCTTTCCGCCGGGCACCATCTGCGGACGGGTCTCATCGGTGAATGCAGTGCCTACGAAGTCCCAGTCGACCAGATTATCCGATTTGTAGATTGGAAGATTGGGAATGCTTTCGGTCGAATACAGCCAGTATGTGCCGTCTTTGGCACGGATTACCGTCGGGTCGGGGGCATTGTGATTAATCACCGGATTGGTATATGTCTCGGCACACACAGTCGGTGCGCACACACTTACAAGCACTACAGACAACAGCAGGCTGGCCGACAGCCGACACATACACGAAGGTTTCATCTCCACAAAGTTTATATTACGCAAATAGATAAATTTCAACTCACAAATATACGCATAAGCCGAGGGCAAAACCAAATTTATTTGAGTTTTGCCAAGCGGAAATATATAGGGCGAAGCCAAATATATGAATTATCTTTCGCTTCTCTCGCCGGCTCACAGCTATTTCATCTCTTCAAGCCAGACCAACAAAGCGGAGCAAAAACACCGCCCTTTTTTCACAATTCACTTATCTCCTGATTTACTGCCACTTACAGGCGAGACCTAAAAATTAACTAAAAATAATTGCAAAAAAATTTGCACAATGAAGAAAAAGTGCTTAACTTTGCATCGCTTTTGAAAAGACGGGGTGTAGCTCAGTTGGTTAGAGTACGCGTCTGGGGGGCGTGAGGTCG
>RYWL01000099.1 GCA_003979155.1 Muribaculaceae bacterium | reverse complement strand
ATATAAGGTCGAGCACCGACATTCCGGCTATGAATCCTAATGAAGTCTTCCGCACCTGCCAATATCGAGGGAGAAGCTGAGAGGCTTTTTCAAAGTCGTAGCTTATATATGAACGTGCGTTTTCAATATTATCAACACTTATCAACGGGGTGTTGATAAGTAGAATTTTCCGCACAATCTCATCGGCTCGTTTGCAAAGCTCTGTAACAGTAACAGGCTCCTGTGTGAAGAGCTGCCTGAAACGGTCGATATAAAATTCGAAGAACGGTGTGCGGCCGTATGCCGATTCGAGTGCTATGGGCATAGTCTCCCACCAGCGGCCGTGCGACGATATGCTTACTTCGCTCCATTTGGTCTGGCCAGATTTATGGGCTACAGGCACCGTAAGACGCAGCGGTCCGCTGTTATCAGCTATTGTGAAACGATGTATGCCTTTGAAACTTTTGTCGTAGCGCATGCCGTAGTCTATGGCCGCACATTTTGCGCGTGCCATTATGGCGTAATAGGCAACAGGCGGAAAGAGCAGGGTAGGCAAAAGGACGGCTTCCGGAGTGCAGAAACCGTCCTCGGTATATGTAGAAAACATGTTTAAACAGCTTATTTATCGGGATTGGCAGAGCGGAGAATACGGTCGAAACGTATTTTCCCGTCAAAAAGGCTACGTTCGCGGTCGAAAGATGCAAGCACTATCATTGGAGTGCCTACAATATGATCTTCCGGAACAAATCCCCAGAAACGCGAGTCCTGAGAGTTGTCGCGGTTGTCGCCCATCATCCAGTAGTAATCCAAGGCGAATGTATAAGTGTCGGCAGGTTTGCCGTCAATCATCACTCGGTTTGTTACAGGGTCCAGATAAGCGTCGCTGTGACCCTCATAGTTGCGAATAGCACGCTGATAGATTGTCCATGCGTCGGGAGTCAGCTCTATTGTTGTGCCTTTGGCCGGAATAAGCAGGCCTTTTTCGCCGCCGTAATTCGAGAGTGTCCAGTCGCCGTTTTCACCATAGGGGAAGACCATGCTTGTGAAATCATTTCCCTCGAAGTATGTCACAAGTTTGTTGAACTTGATATGGTCGAGCATTTTACCGGATTCCTGCATACGGGCAATCATATCGGCTGTAAGCGGCGATATATATACCCGGGCATTGTCGGGACTGTTCGGGAGGAAAGGCTTGAGATTGGTACGTGAAGCCGAAGCCGGCTCTATTTCCGACAGGTCGCCCGCAGCTATGCCGAGTTCTTTGAGGTCGGCCTCGGTAAGGGGCGATGAGGTAGAGTAGAGGTAATTGAATTGCACATTTTTCGGAAATTCTCTTGCCTCGCCGTCGATATAGATGGTATCTTCCACAATCTTAAGGCGCTGTCCGGGGAGTGCCACGCAGCGTTTTACAAAATTCTGTCGGCGGTCTACCGGACGATATATTACATCTCCGAATACTTCTTTGTTGGTGTGCACTGCATCGCGGCCATATTGCTTCACAAGCAGCTCGTAGTATTGAGGTGTCTCTTCGAACCGTGTGGCCACGGTGTCGCCGGCCGGAAAATTGAATACTACTATATCGCCTTCCTCTACATTGCGGAGGCCTTTGAGACGGCGGTATTCGTTCGAAGGCTTGTCGAGATACGATTTATGCCCGAAAATGGTGTTGTGTACCAGCGGAAAGTGTACGGGTGTGATAGGTACACGCGGGCCGTAGACAAACTTGTTTACCCACAGATAATCGCCTGTAAGAAGTGTTTTTTCGAGCGAACTCGAGGGTATCTGGTAGTTCTGGCCTATAAAAGAGAAGATAAAGTAGACCAGAATGAGGGCATAGACAATAGCGTCGACCCAGCTCATGAGCGACCTCACGGTTTTCGACTTGCTTTTTTTCCACCATGTGAAGGGTATGTATCCGGTGATATAGATGTCGAAAAGTAAGAGTTCGAACACTGCAAGCCACCAGTTGCGCATCCACACTACCCACAGAAGAAACAGCAAAGACACCACTCCGAAGCGAATCCAGCGCGTGCTCTTTACTTCTTTTATACGACGTTTGAAGTCGTTGGCAAAGCTTTGTTTTTCCATTTTTTTCTTAATTTTTAGCTGCCCATTGTGCGTAGAAGCTCGTCGTTGTCGCGTGTGCGCTCCATACGGTCTTTGATGAACTCCATTGCCTCGATAGAATTGCGGTCGGAGAGGAAACGGCGGAGAATCCACATGCGGTTGAGGGTTTCGGAGCGCAGAAGCAAGTCGTCGCGACGGGTGCTCGATGCCATGATATCTACGGCAGGGAAGATGCGTTTGTTCGATAGTTTGCGGTCGAGCTGAAGCTCCATGTTGCCTGTTCCTTTGAATTCTTCGAAAATGACTTCGTCCATCTTCGAGCTTGTTTCGGTAAGGGCTGTGGCTATGATAGTGAGAGAGCCGCCGCCTTCGATATTACGGGCTGCACCGAAGAAGCGCTTGGGCTTCTGGAGGGCATTGGCGTCGACACCACCCGAGAGGATTTTTCCCGATGCCGGAGCGCAGGTGTTATAGGCTCGTGCCAGACGGGTGATAGAGTCGAGCAGTATCACTACATCGTGGCCGCACTCTACCATACGCTTGGCTTTTTCAAGAACTATACCGGCAATTTTCACGTGTCGGTCGGCAGGCTCGTCGAATGTCGAGGCTATCACTTCGGCGTTGACACTGCGCTGCATGTCGGTCACTTCCTCCGGACGTTCGTCGATGAGGAGTATCATTATGTACGTCTCGGGATGGTTCTCGGCTATGGCATTGGCTATATCTTTGAGAAGAAGAGTCTTACCGGTTTTTGGGGGTGCCACTATGAGGCCGCGCTGTCCTTTGCCGATAGGAGCGAACATATCTACAACACGTGTCGACATTGTGCAGGAACGGCCACTTGTTATATCAAATTTTTCGTCGGGGAAGAGGGGAGTGAGGTGCTCGAATGCCACACGGTCGCGAATGAATTCAAGCGAGCGTCCGTTGACGCGTTTTACGTCGGTGAGCGGAAAATATTTTTCGCCTTCTTTGGGCGGACGGATTGTAGCCTCTACCACATCGCCCATGCGTAGACCATAGCTCTTGATTTGCGGCATTGTCACATATACGTCGTCGGGAGAGGGCAGATAGTTGAAGTCGGCCGAACGGAGGAAGCCGTAGCCTTCGGGTACTATCTCGAGAACGCCTGTAGCATCAAGAATTCCGTCGAAGTCATAGCGCGGCATCTGTTGCTGTTGTTGCTGCTGGTTCTGACGGTTTTTCTTGTTTTTCTTGCCTTGTCCGGGCTGAGGCTGGTTTTGCTGTCCCTGACGATTGGGTTCATTAAGAACTATCGGCGTCGGCTGGGCAGACTGTTTGGGCTGATTGTATTGCTCATCGCGTTCGCGCTGGCCGCGGGGCACAAATTTGCGACCTTCGCCGCGGGGGAAGAATGCACCGAGCGATGTTTCGTGAGCCGGTGCGAATTTGCCATGCTGATGATCGTCGGCGTTATTATTGTTTTTATCTTCGGCTTTAGGTTCGGCTTCGGGCAATATATTATCTTCAGCCTCTTTTTTTTCAGTCTCGGAGGTGTTTTCCTGAGTTTTTCGGGAGCTGATGTGCTTATTATTTCGCTTTTTGTCTCCACTGTAGCCGGCTCTGCTTTTTCAGCAGCATTTTCAGTCGGGGTCTCAGCCTCTTGTTTTTTCTCCGCTGTAGGAGCCTGAGGATTTTTACGGGGACGACCGCGACGGCGTTTCTCCACTTGAGGCTCCCCCTCTTGTGTTTCGGGAGCTTTTTCGGCACTCCTGTCTCTTATACACATCT
>RYWL01000098.1 GCA_003979155.1 Muribaculaceae bacterium | reverse complement strand
GACACTGGCTCACCTGAAGCACAGATTGCATTATTCTCGGTCCGTATCGCTCATTTGACTCAGCACCTTAAGTCAAATCACAAAGATCATACAACCGAACGCGCCCTTAAGATGCTTGTAGGTAAGCGTCGTCGTCTGCTCGACTACCTGATGCGCAAAGACATCAACCGCTACCGCGCCATCATCGCTCAGAAAGAGCTCGGCATCCGCAAATAAGTTGCCGGCGCGAAAAATCTTAAAGCCGCCTCCATTCCGGGGCGGCTTTTTTTTTACTGCCATCCTTTCAGAAACAGAACGCGATTACTATATAAAATATAGCTTTTCAATGGGCATCTTCTCTCGTGGAGCAGATTCTACGGCTCAACTGCCGGCTTCGGACAAGTGGAGAATTTCGATAAAGCGGCGCACGGTTGCCTCGTCGCCCGTGTATTTGCCGTGGTCTTCGCTGAGTTTGCATGTGCTGAAGTAGAAAGGCCATGATTCAGTGATTTTTACTGCAATGAGTTTTATTACAATATTCCGGGGTTTGACGCCTTCGAAATCGTTTGTAAAGTGAGTGCCTATGCCAAATGAAGGAATGCAGCGCGTGCAGGCATAGCGCTGTATTGCAATTGCTTTGTCGACATCGAGTCCATTGCTGAATACAATCTGCTTTGTGCGAGGGTCGATGTTTAGGCTCCGGTATTTCTCTATAATCAGATTAAGCTCGCGGATGTTGTCGCCGCTGTCGACTCTCAGTCCTTTGAACATATTGGCGTAGTCTTCCGAGAAATTCAGACTGAAAATCTGCCAACCGTAAGTGTCGTAGAGAAAAGTGCCCAATGCGCCGCGGTAGGTGTTGGCCCATGTCTTCATGGCGAGATAATTGGCCATCTGAGGCCCATACATTCCGGCAATAGCGCATATGAATTCATGAGCCATCGTCCCCACAGGCACCAGATTGTATTTCATGGCGAAATAAACATTGCTTGTGCCGACAAATCTGCCTTTGCACGGCATAGAATCCTGACACTCTTTCATCGCTCTTACAACGACATCCTGGGCCTCGAACGACGCGCGACGGCGAGTGCCAAAATCGCTGAACGAGCATCCGGCTTCAATCAGCCGCCGGGCTTTGTTCCACGACTTGCGATAATATGCATCATAGTCGAGCCGGGCGCTTTCGCCTGTCATCATATAGTATAATTCCGATACGATTGCCAGCACCTTCACTTCGAGAAGAATAGTGTCGCTCCAGCAGCCTTCGAATTCTATGTCGAGACGTCCTTCTTTGTCTTGTCGGACTGTGACCCAACGACGGTCGTAGCGGAAGCCTTTGAGGTAGCTGCAAAACCACGCCGGAATGTAGCTGCATTTCGCGCGCATAAATGCAATCTCTTCATCGGTGACAATCACATTTTCGAGCATTGCTATCTGCTTGCGCAGCTCGTCGGCAAACCCTGCGGGGTAAACGGTGTTGTCGCGGTCGTTGAATTTATACTTAACCCGTGTGCGTGGAAAATTTTCGATTACAGCGCAACACATGGTAAATTTATAGAGGTCGTCGTCGGTGAAATGTTGTATTATCTGCCGCATTCTGTAGAAATTAGAGTTTTGTAATTGAAACAACGGGGATACTACGTCGCGAATTGCGGCGAAGTATCCCTGTTGTGTTTCAGCCTTTGCCTGATGTTTTATTTGGCTTCTTTCGAGGCCTTCCATTCATTAGCAAACTGCTCGAGTATCTGGCGGATATATTTGCCGATTTTAACGTAGTCTTCCTGGTTGAGGTTTGCGAGCGAAACGCGTATGCTCCAGCGTGGGCCGTCGAAACCGTCGCCGTTGAGCACCACAGCGCCTGTCTCGCTTGCGATGCGGAAAACTGCGGCCAACGGGCTGTAGGTCTTGTCGATATAGTCGGCAAATTCCTGTCCATAGAGCTTGCGGGCCCATACCATGAGGTCGATTTCGGAGTAGTAATCGGCGCGGAGAGGGTCGTCGGGCATCTTGAAGCCGAAGTTGCTCCAGAGTGCGTCGTAACGGTTGTGGATGAGTTTAATCATGCGCTCGTGGTAAACGCCCTTCTCGTCCATGAGCGAACCGAGAGCCATGAACGACATCTGGATTTGCTGAGGAGTGGAGAGACCTGCCGTATGATTGAGGGCGATAAGACGGCTTTCGGCTACCATGCGGTCGATGAATTTGAGGCCGGGGACATCGATTGTGAGCGACTGGTAGCGTTTGTTCAGCGCGGTCTTCTTGTCGTCGGGGAGCTCGGAGATGAGCTTGTCGAAAACATTGTTTTGGCTTACAGCCGTCACTGCTATACGCCATCCGGTTGCGCCGAAGTACTTCGAGAACGAGTAGCACGACATGGCGTTGAAGGGGAGGTCGGCGATGAGCGAACGGTAGCCCTTTACGAAAGTTCCGTAAACGTCGTCGGTGAGAATCATCAGGTCGGGATTTGCCTTCACGGCCTCTTTGATTGCCTCTACAGTCTTGCGGTCGATTTCGTAGCTTGGCGGGTTCGATGGGTTGGTGACAAAGAGCATCTTGTACTTTTTGTCTTTGAGTTTGGCGATGTCTGCCGGGTCGTACTGCCATGAGTGCATACCGTCGGGAGTCATCACATCGGCCTGAATGTTGAATACGTCGTACTGGAATTCGCTCAGTTCAGGAATTTCGATGTAGGGGGTGAAAGCAGGCACCATCAGCGCTACAGAGTCGCCGGCATTGAGCAGGAAGTTCTGCTTGAGCACATCGAAGCAGTAGCACATGCCTGCGGTAGAGCCTTCGACAGCGAAGAGGTCGAAAACATTGTTCTCTGGAGGGTTGCCGGCGCAGATTGCCCAATCGAGATATTTCTGTATAATTTTTTCGGTGTAGGGCATGATGCGTGGTGGAGTGGGGTAGTTGTGTCCCATGATTCCTCCGGCCCATTCTTCGATAAGCGAGTCGGCATCGGCCGAGAGTTCGGTGAGGGCGTATTCGTAAGCGCCTTTGAGGAAGTCGACGCCGGGTTGCCCGGCATGAGCCCGCATCCAGTCTTCGAAGCGCACGGAAATTCCTTCTTTCTGAGGAACGCCAGCAATGCCTTCGGGAAGGCTGAAATCGCGTTCGGCTTCTTCGACGGCAAACATACCGATAGCGAAGAATGCTTTACGGCTTTCGATGGCGAGCCAGTTTGGATTGCCACGGCCGGCATTGAGCAGGGTGTATGCTGCATTCTTTACCTTTTCGTCGGCAGCGGCGATGATGCGTCCTTTAAGTTCGAAGGGAGAGAGTTTTGATAATTCGGCATCAAGAGGGGAGTTGATGAGATTGTCCATAGTATTGCGTGTAATTGAAAGTTGTGGGTTATGTCGGGTTTTATGCGAAGAGTATGACCATAACTACGCCGAACAGTATCAGCAGCGTGTTGCCGACGGCATAGGTGACGGCATAGCCCATGGCGGGCACATTGCTATGGAGCGACTCCTCCACGGCGCCGAGGGCGGCTGTGGTGGTGCGCGATCCGGCCACGCATCCGAGGGCTGTGCCGGGGCGGAACTTGAACACGTAGCGTGCCAGCAGTATCGAAATGATCAGCGGCAGGGCGGTGGCTATGGCGCCCCACACGAGCAGCATCCAGCCCACCTGGGCGAAAGCCTGCACGAAGTGAGGGCCGCATTCGAGGCCTACGCAGGCTATGAACATGTTGAGGCCGAGGTCGCGGAATATCCACACGGCCGGTTCGGGCACCTGTCCGTAATCGGGGCGTTTGCTGTGCCACCATCCGAAGATGAGGCCCATGATCAGCGCTCCGCCCGAAGTGGTCAGCGAGATAGGCACGCTGCCGGCGTTGAACGATAG
>RYWL01000097.1 GCA_003979155.1 Muribaculaceae bacterium | reverse complement strand
GGCAGGCACATAGATAGCCTGAACCGATGTAATCGAACCGTTTTTGGTTGAAGTGCAGATTGAATACGATGATGAGCACCATAAGCACGAGGTTGCACAGGTTGATGGGCAGAAGGTATTTCCACTCCAGTGCAAGCAGGTGGTCGATTCGCAGACGGGGGAATGTCCACTTGAACCAGATAATGATAAAGGAGAGTGCGATTGCCTTGCCCAGGAACCAGACTACAGAGGGAATGTAGTCCATGATGTGGTTGAAGGCATCCCAGCCGGGAATGTGGAGAGGCATCCATCCGCCGAAGAACATGAGGGCGGCTACACCCGATACGATGAACAGGTTGAGGTATTCGGCCAGATAGAAGAAGCCGAAGTGGATACCCGAGTATTCGGTGTGATATCCGGCAGTGAGCTCGCTCTCTGCTTCGGGAAGGTCAAACGGGCCGCGGTTGGTTTCTGCAGTGCCTGCAATCATATAGATGATAAATGCGATGACAGCCGGAACGTGACCTTTGAATATGAACCAGAGATTGGCCTGCTCGGCTACAATGCCTTCGACCGACATGGTGCCTGCGAGGCAAATCATGGTGAGAATCGAAAGGCCGATGGAGAGTTCGTAGCTTACCATTTGGGCTCCGGAGCGGAGTGAGCCTATGAGGGTGAATTTATTGTTTGACGACCAGCCGGCAAGGAGAATGCCCAGCACGCCGATTGACGACACGGCCAGTAGGAAGAAAATGCCGATGTTGAAGTCGATTACCTGAAGTCCGTTGCCCCAGGGCAGAACGGCAAAGGCGAGCATCGACGCAATTACAACCAGATAGGGCGCGAGAGCGAAGAGGAACTGGTCGACATGGTTGAGGTGAATAATCTCCTTGATGAGCATCTTGAACATATCGGCGAAGCTCTGGAGCAATCCCCAGGGACCTACGCGGTTCGGGCCGAGACGGCACTGGAATGCAGCGCAGACCTTGCGCTCGTAGTATATGTAGATGAGAAGGCATTCGATAGTAACGGATAGCCATCCCGGCATAAGAGAGCGCAGGGAGTTGTCAATCCACGTTGTGATGAATGAAAAATCTTGCATGGTGCTGTTAAATTACTGAGAAGCAGTGTTTTTAAGGAGATTAGCGGTCAATGTCGGGAACGATATAGTCGAGTGAGCCGCCGATGGTGATAAGGTCGGCGATTTTCTCTCCACGTGTGATGTGGTCTACGACAGCGGCCTGAGGCAGACAGGGAGTGCTGAGTTTCAGACGGTAGGGCTTTGTAGAGCCGTCGCTCTCGAGGTAGAGGCCGAAGGCGCCGCGGCAACCTTCTGTAACCTGGAACCATTTTCCTGCGGGGAGTTTGAGCACTTTTGGCACCTTAACGCAGTATTCGCCGTCGGGAATGTTGTCGATGAGCTGGCTAATGATTTTAGCCGATTGTTCGATTTCGAGCAGACGGCACTTGAAGCGAGCCATTGAGTCGCCTTCAGTAGCGACTACTTCCTCGAAGTCGAGCTCTGCATAAATGCTGTAGGGCTGGAGCTTGCGCATGTCGCATGCCCAGCCAGAAGCGCGGCCGGAAGGACCGGTGATGGCGTAGGCGATGGCGTCTTCGCGCGAGAGTATGCCAACACCTTCCATACGGTTGCGTGCGATAATGTTGCCGGTGAATACGTCGTTGTACTCTTTGAGGTTGGCGGGTATTGTGTCGAGAAGGGCTTTTACGTCCTTCACAAAGTCTTTGTCGAGGTCTTGCATTACGCCGCCGATGCACTCGTAGTTGAATGTCATGCGTGCGCCGCATGTGCGCTCCATAATGTCGAGAATCTGCTCACGCACGCGCAGTGCGTAGAAGAGCATTGTGGTGGCGCCGAGGTCCATGCAGTATGTGCCGATGAAGAGGCAGTGCGAGGCGATACGGGAGAGCTCATCCATGAGCACTCGTATAACCTGAGCGCGACGGCTGATTTCGATTCCTGCAGCTTTCTCGTAGAGCATGCAGAGAGCGTGGTGGTAGTTATGGGCCGAGAAGTAGTCCATTCGGTCCATGAAGTGGAGGGTCTGCGGATATGTGAGGTTCTCGCAGAGCTTCTCTATGCCGCGGTGGATGTATCCGCAGTAAACGTCGATTTTCTTGATTGTCTCGCCGTCGACAGCGGTGCGGAAACGGAGCACACCGTGTGTGGCAGGGTGCTGCGGGCCGATGTTTACTACGAAGTCTTCTTTCTCGAATACACGCACGTCGTTTTTCACAATCTTGCCTTCGGCATCGCGTGTGTATGTGTGAGTGAAGTCGGTCTGACGCTCGCTTTCTGTCGAAACGGGGTTTACGTCGGGATTTGCGTCGTAGTCTTTACGCAGTGGATAGCCTACCCAGTCGATGCTGAGGAAAAGGCGGCGCATGTCGGGGTTGTCGATGAAGATGATTCCGAAGAAGTCATATACTTCGCGCTCGAAGAGGGTTGCAACCTTCCATACGTCGGCGGCTGAGGGGATTGTTGGCATCGAACGGTCGCCCTGAGCGATGATTCGCACGCCAATCATATTGTTGAACTGGGTCGACATCATATAATATATGGCGCCGAGGCCGTTTTCTTTCCAGTCCATGCCCACGATGGTGATGAGGAAGTCCATCTTCATGTCGGGGTCGTCGCGCAGTGTGAGCGCGAGGTCGTGCCACTGCTCTGCAGGAATTGTTACCTGCGGAGTGGTATCGCCCTCAATGACAGCCTGAGGGAAGAGCTTGCTTATCTTTTCGGTAATATTAGCCATAATAAGTAAGAGTAGTCGTTGGGCTTAGTCTTCGACGCCTTCCACTGGATGGGCGGCAAGGAATTCTTTTTGTTTTTCCTGACGGTTTACGCCTCCGAAGAAGCGCTCTACCTTGATTTTGCGTGAGAGCTGCATGATGCCGTAAATCATAGCCTCGGGACGGGGAGGACAGCCGGGTACGAAAACGTCGACAGGCACAATGTCTTCAATGCCTTTGGCTACGTGGTAGCTGTTTCTGAAGGGGCCACCCGAGATGGCGCACGAGCCGCATGCTATAACGTATTTGGGCTCGGCGAGCTGGTCGTAGAGGCGACGGAACACAGGCACCATGCGGTGAACGATAGTGCCGGCTACCATCATGAAGTCGGCCTGACGAGGCGACGAACGGGCTACTTCCCAGCCGAAGCGTGCCATATCGAAGCGAGCGGCGCCGAGGCTTACGAATTCGATGCCGCAGCAGCTTGTGGCGAAAGTGAGAGGCCATATCGAGTTGGAACGGCCCCAGTTGATGAGCTTGTCGAGCGAGCCGACAATAACGTTTGTGCCGCTTTCCTGCAGCTCCTTAACAAGCGATTCGATGTATTCGTTGTCCTTGAATGCCTCGTAGGGCATACTTTTGGTAGTTACTTCCATTCGAGAGCTCCTTTCCGCCAGGCATATACGAGACCCAGCACTAAGATGCCGAAAAATACGGCTATGCTAATCAAACCGTCGACGCCGAGCTCGCGCATCCTCACAGCCCAGGGATAGAGGAAGACGGTTTCGACGTCGAACATGAGAAAGAGAATTGCAAAGAGGTAATAACCTATCTTGAACTGCGACATGCTTTCGCCGCGCGTAGGGATACCGCATTCGTATGCTTCCCCTTTCTGGGGGTTGAACGACCGCGGCGAAATGAGCTTGGCAATCCAAAGGGCCAGAAATACCAGCGCGGCACCTGTGAGTAGGGCCGTGATGCCGAGCAAGCCGTTGTTCTCAATTCCGAAGATGGCTGATGCTATCATATTTAATTACTTACCAAATGGTTAGGTTAAAGATTATCGGGCATGAAATAGCGTTTGAAAGCTATCGGTGATGTGTTGCGGCGCAAAAATGACCCGTTTGGGCCCTTTATGGG
>RYWL01000096.1:3608-4246 GCA_003979155.1 Muribaculaceae bacterium | reverse complement strand
GAGCGAAAATCCGACCGTGAAGGTGGCCGATATGGAAATTGAGCGGCTTGATTATTCTAAAAAAGAGGTCATCGGACAGTTGCTTCCGACGATAGACTTCGGAGCCAACTACAACCGCATGGTCGCCAAGCAGACAATGTATATGAATATGGATGCTTTCGGCGGCGGCTCGCAGGGTGACGATACCGGCGGCAATGTAGAAAAATCGCGTGCTTCGGGTGGCGACGGCGGCATAAAGGTGGGCCTCGACAATTCATATTCAATGGGTTTTACGGGTTCGATGCCTATCATAGCGCCTCAGCTGTGGAAAACGCTCCAGATAAGCGAGGCGCAGATACTTAGAAGCTATGAAGTGGCGCGTCAAAGCCGCCAGCAGCTTGTCAACCAGGTGAAAAGCGCCTATTATGCGCTACTGCTTGCAAACGACTCCCGTAAGGTGATACAGCAGAGCTACGACATGGCCGCGCTCACTTACGACACATACTCCAAGCAACATAAACTCGGCTCGGCATCGGACTACGACGTACTCCGCACTTCGGTAGCCATGAAAAATATCGAGCCTCAGCTTGCCCAGGCCGACATAAGCATCAAGCAGGCCAAGCTTCAGCTTCAGGTGCTCATGGGAATGCCTGCAACCC
>RYWL01000096.1:240-3580 GCA_003979155.1 Muribaculaceae bacterium | reverse complement strand
ACTGAGCAACTACGAAAAAGCATCGTATGAAACAGTGGTTGACCACAGTTACGCCGACAACGCCGACCTGCGCCTGCTCGACTACGATACGAAACTGCAGCGGAAAAACCTGGCATTGCAGAAACTTGCATATGCCCCCACGCTTGCTTTCACTGCCAATTACAACTGGACTTCGATGAGCAACGGTTCGCCGCTGAAAAATTTCCGCTGGAACCCTTACTCCACAATAGGTCTGACACTCAGCGTGCCCATTTTCTCGGGCGGTCAGCGCTACAGCAGGGTGAAGCAGGCCAATCTGCAGCTCGAAGAGCTGCGTCTTCAGCGCGAAAACCTCGAACGCAGTGTGGCCATGCAGGTCGACCTCGCTATTGACAACATGCAAATCAACATAAAACAGATATCTTCGTGCAGCGAGAGCGTTATCCAGGCCGACAAGGCACATACAATTATGGAAAAAAGTTTCGAAATCGGAGCGGCGAGTTATCTCGATCTCCGCGATTCCGAACTCGTACTCACGCAGGCACGTCTGGCCTACTATCAGGCAATCTATAACTATCTCATTGCCGGAAGCGAACTCGAACTGCTTCAGGGTACAGCTCCCGTCGACCGGTATACAAACAAGTAAAACAATCTTTAGCCGATGAAAACCTATATCACAATTCTTTCTGCCGCACTTGTTGCCTCAACGGTGTCGTGCAGCCGCGAAGAAGCCAAAACTGAGGAGAAAGAAGAGTTGCCCGTTGTCACTGTCGATGTCGTGCACTCTAAAGCCGTTCCCCAAAGTCGCGAATACACTGCCAATGTTGAAGCCGAAAACCTCAACAATATTGCACCTGCGACTCCAAACCGTATAAAAACAATCCGTGTCGATGTCGGCGACCGCGTACAGGCCGGTCAGACTCTTGTGACTCTCGATTCTTCGAACAGCGACCAGATTCGTATCAATCTCGAGCAACTTGAACGCGAGTATAACCGTGCCGTGCAACTCCTCGAAATCGGCGGCGGCACGCAGCAGGCTGTCGACCAGCTTAAGGCTCAGCTCGATGCCGCAAAGTCGCAATATGCAAATATTCAAGAAAATACCGTGCTGAGTTCGCCCATTACCGGTGTAGTGACAGCCCGCAACTACGACCCGGGCGATATGTCGGGCAACCTGCCTGTGCTCACCGTCGGTCAGCTTTCGCCAGTTGTGAAGGTGCTTGTCAATATCAGTGAGAACGATATGGCCGACGTTTCTGTCGGTCAGCCCGTGAGCATCAATCTCGACGCTTATCCCGGAGAGACATTCTCCGGAAAAGTATACCGCGTCTATCCCACTGTCGACCCGGCGTCGCGCACATTCGGTGTTGAAATACGTATACCCAATCCCGGTGAACGCCTCAAACCCGGCATGTTTGCCCGTGTGGAGATAGGCTTCGGCGAGCGAGAGAATGTCGTGGTTCCCGACCGAGCCGTTGTGAAACAGACAGGCTCCGGCAACAAATATGTGTATGTGCTTCACGGCAACAAGGTGTCGTACAACCGTGTTGAGCTCGGACGTCGCCTCGACAACGCCTATGAGCTTATCGAGGGCGTGGCCGACGGCGACACTGTGGTCATAACCGGCCAGAGCCGCCTTGCCGATGGTGTAGAAGTTGAAGTACAATAACCGATAAATACTCGCTGCTATGAGTTTATATGGCAACGCTGTAAAGCGTCCTATCATGACCACCCTCTGCTTTGTGGCAGTGGTGATTCTTGGTCTGTTCTCTCTCAACAAACTTCCGATTGACCTATATCCCGATATAGAGACAAACACCATTATGGTGATGACAACATACTCGGGTGCCAGTGCGCAGGATATAGAGCAGAATGTGACACGTCCGCTTGAAAATGTGCTCAACTCCGTAAGCAACCTCAAGCATATCACGTCGAAATCGCGCGAGAATATATCGGTGATAACCCTCGAATTCGAGTATGGCGAAGACATCGATGTGCTCACAAACGATGTGCGCGACAAACTCGATATGGTATCGTCGATGCTACCCGATGAGGCCGAGAACCCCATTATCTTCAAGTTCTCGACCGACATGATTCCTATCATAATACTATCGGTGCGTGCTACCGACAGTATGCCCGGTCTGTACAAAATTCTCGACGACGCTGTCGCCAACCCTCTGGCCCGTATCTCGGGAGTGGGTTCGGTATCGATTTCGGGCGCGCCAAAGCGTGAAATCCACGTCTATGTCGACCCCGTGCGTCTCGAGGCCTACAATCTCACAGTGGAGCAGATTGGCTCGATAATCGGTGCTGAGAACCGCAACATTCCCGGTGGTACATTCGATATCGGCTCCGATACTTATGCTCTCCGAGTGCAGGGCGAATTTTCTTCGTCGGACCAGATGGCCGATATCGTTGTCGGCACAAGCGGAAACAAAACCATCTATCTCCGTGATGTGGCTCGTATCGAAGACTCGCTCGAGGAGCGCACCCAGCAGACATTCAACAACGGTGAGCAGGGTGCTATGATTGTTATCCAGAAGCAGAGCGGCGCTAATTCGGTGCAGATTTCCGACCAGGTGCTCAAAGTGCTTCCGTCGCTGCAGAAGCGTCTGCCCTCCGACGTGAAACTCGGCATAATCGTCGACACCTCCGACAATATCCGCAATACAATCGCCTCGCTTGTCGAGACAGTGCTCTATGCGCTTCTGTTTGTGATTATTGTGGTGTTTATGTTTCTGGGCCGATGGCGTGCGACGCTCATCATCACCATAACGATTCCCATATCGCTCATCGCATCGTTCATCTACCTCTACGCCACAGGCAATACGCTCAACATCGTGTCGCTGTCGGCCTTGTCAATCTCAATCGGTATGGTTGTCGACGATGCCATTGTGGTGCTCGAAAACGTTACCACTCACATTGAGCGAGGCTCCGACCCCAAGCAGGCCGCAGTGCATGGCACAAACGAAGTTGCCGTGTCGGTAATTGCCTCGACGCTCACGCTTATTGCGGTGTTCTTCCCTCTCACACTCGTAACGGGCATGACTGGCGTGCTCTTCCGTCAGCTGGGCTGGATGGTGACTATCATGATGATAATATCTACGGTCTGTGCTCTGTCGCTCACGCCAATGCTCTGCTCGCAGCTGCTGCGCCGCACAAATAGTCACGGCAGACTCTACACAATATTCTTCACTCCGATAAACAAGGGCCTCGATGCGTTCGACCGCGGTTACGGCCGTCTTCTCAAGTGGGTTGTGGGGCATAAGACAGTGACATTCGTCGTCTGCATTGCCACATTCATCGGCTCGCTCTTCCTCATGAAGAGTGTCGGCACAGAGTTTTTCCCTACTGCCGACGA
>RYWL01000096.1:0-230 GCA_003979155.1 Muribaculaceae bacterium | reverse complement strand
GCGCGACTGCGAGCCAACCTCGAGCTGCCCATCGGCACACGAGTAGAGATTGCCCAGGATGTGATGACACGCCTTGTAGACCGCTGGAAAGAAGAGTATCCAGAAATAACCGTGCTGAACTATACCACCGGCACGGCCTCGAGCGACAATACCTTTGCATCGCTCAGCGACAACGGTCCGCACATCGTGTCGATGAACATCCGTCTTTCCGACCCCGGCGAGCGCGAGCG
>RYWL01000016.1:32634-33384 GCA_003979155.1 Muribaculaceae bacterium | reverse complement strand
GTATAGGCCGAAATCATTGGGGGCGTATGTGCCCACGCGCGATGTAATCACATGTCCGTCTTTGACGTAGTTGCCTTCCATAGGCTTGAAGTTGGCGTAAAAACAGCCTTTGTCGTCGCTCATGGTGAGGTCGCCGTCCCATGGATACATGTTTTCGTCGATGCCGGCACGGGCGGCAAATTCCCATTCGGCTTCGGTGGGAAGTCTGAAAGGCTCTATGTATATGCCCTCCTTGCCGAGCGAGCGGCGCAGGAAGTCGGTGCGCCAGTTTGCGAAGGCATTTGCCTGCTCCCAGCTTACTCCTACCACGGGATACTCGTTGTAGCCGCCGTGAGAGAAGTACATACGCACGTATGGCTCGTTGTATGCGTTCTCAAAATCGTTTACCCAGGCAGTTGTGTCGGGGTATACATTTACTATATAAGTGTTGAGGAAGTCGTAGGGACCGGTGAGCGCACGTGTTATTGTGGAGCGCTGAATTATGCCGTTTTCGTCGACGAACGCGGTGTCTTTCGAAATCATGGGGTCGTCGGTCGGCGTGGGTTTGTCGGTGTTGTACTCGCGGCGCAGACGGTCGAGACGGTTGCGACGGCGCGAAGCTTCTGTCTGGTTGTATATTTCGTAGCGGTAATTGAGTTGTTCGGCATCGAGTTCGCGCACACCGGTTATCGGATTAGTGCGATACACACTTTCAATGGCTCGCTGCTCGTCCTCGTTTGGGTTTCGCCAAGGAATAGGCTTGTTCCAGTT
>RYWL01000016.1:0-32624 GCA_003979155.1 Muribaculaceae bacterium | reverse complement strand
GGTATGGAGTCACGGGGTTGCCTTCGCGGTCTTCTTCGATTTTGAATTCCTCGTTGCCGCCGTATGCCGGGTCTGCCAGACGCTCCCTGATAATTGAGTCGCGAACCCAGAAAACGAATTGCTTGTATTTGCTGTTGGTTATTTCAGTCTCGTCCATCCAGAAGCCGTCGACCGACATGCCTCGGGCGTTGGCTTGCAGATTCCAGAGCGAATCGGCTTTGCCGACACCCATTTTCATGGAACCTCGGTCGATGAGTACCATGCCGTAAGGAGTTGGCTCGGCCCATGCCGTGCCTCCGACACCGGTGACTTCGCCGCCGGCCGCCGAGCGAGAGCCCGTGGCGCAAGAGGCAAGGGCGGCTGCCGCGATGCACGAGTAAATTATCCGTTTGGCATTGTTTATCATATGCAAGAGATGTATGATGTTTACTTTGTAATAATCTGAGTATGTTGTCTCACATGAAGCGGACGCTCTTGTGTCGATGAGTGTTTTTGTCGCCGAGGTCGAGCTTGAGGCTGTAGCCGGCTATGATTTCGTGGCTGCCCGATGATGCCTGCCGGATAGCCGAGGTGGTGTAGTCGTAGCTGTAGCCGAGGAAGAAGTTTTTGAATTCTACGGCGGCTGTTGCCACTATGGCGTCGTTCCAGCGATATCCGATGCCGAAAGAGAACATCTTGCGGTAGCGTGCACGGGCGGTGACTATGCCGCCGGTGTAGTCGAAGTCGCTGCGTACGAGCACCGAGGGTGCTAATTCAAATAACGTGTTTTTTATCGGGATATTGCATCCGGCGGTGAAATATAGTGTTCTTTTAATCTGAAACTCATATTTGCGTCCCGATGTCTCCGAGCCACCGGTTGCGCTCTCGGCATTCATGGTGATTGTGGGCGATGTAAGATGGGTGCACGACAGTCCGGCATAGAATTTCTTGTGCTGATACCAGATGCCGGCTCCGAGGTCGAGTGCGGTGCCGTGTATGTCGGTGGTAGGAATGGCATCGTCGGTGCCCTGGTGGTAGTCGTCGCCTTCGGGCAGACGCACGTCGGAGCCTCTGAATGCCTGGTCGACGAAGCCGAGTTGAAGGCCTACGCTCCATGTGCCGCCTAATTTACGCAGTTTGTAGGCTATCTGTGCTCCGAGGTTAAGGGTGGAGTAGAGGCCTATGCTTTCCTGCGTGAGATTTATGCCGGTGCCTAAGCGTTTTGTGCCGATTTTAAATGGCATGTCGGCCACTCCGAGAAAAGTTTTTGGCGCGTTTTCTATTCCTACCCACTGCATTCGTGCACCTCCGCGGATGCGGATGTAGTCTGTGTTGCCGATAGCCGAGGGGTTGAAGTACGACGGCACCTCGTAGTATTGCGTGAGATTGCCGTCGGTCTGGGCGTGGGCGCCGAAAGCCGCTGCAATAATGCCGATAACAACGAGGAGTGCTCCGGATTTCATCATGTTATTCGAAGTAGAATGTGAGCACTACCATTTTGGAAGTGGCTTTGGTGAGTGATTGGGTGAATTTGAATTTCTGGGGGTCGTCGACAAGGTCCGGACGGTCGTGTGCGAGCACGTCGCTGAGGCCGAAGCAGAATTTTATTTCCGGATTGAGCTTGAAGTATGGCAGATAGAAATCGCATCCGAAACCTACGCTGAGGTAGAGGTCGCTCGTCTTGAGCTGCAGTATGTCGCTGCGTTTTTTTGCCACATCGAAGGCCGGCATAACTCCGGCTGTGATATATGGCCGTGAATTGCGGTAGCGTATGCCGTTGAATTTGAGGTCGACGGGAAGCACTACGAATGTCGATTTTATATTCTGGCGTTCGCGTGCGTCGCTGTTTACTTCTTTCATGCTTATGTCGCGGCTGCCGAAGTACATGCCGGGCGATATTCGCAGCGAGAAGTAGCTGTTGAGTCGTAGGTCGAAGAGGCCGTTGACGCAGAATCCCGGCTGGTAGTCGGGCTGGTCGATGCGCCACTCTTCGCCTTCGGGGGTTATGTAGCCGTTGTGAGTGAGGCGCAGGTCGGAGGCGTAGGCTCCAATCGAGAATCCGAGGTGCCAGCGGCGGTTGTCGGCGTAGGGGAGATTATGCACTTTGTCATTGAAAGTGCGTGCCGCAAGAGGCTCGGCGCCCGACAGCCCTGCCAGTAAAACGAGTATGACAACTTTGAGGAAGCGTTTCATCAAATGACTAACGCGAAAACGGGCGCATTATTGCCCTTGCCGAGTCAGAAGATGTCGCAGTTCTATGCCCAGATCGCGGAAAAATAGGGCCGTGGGGGTTATTATGGGCCGGAAAACTGTGTTTGTCGTGGGAGAGAAAAGTTTCAGAGTGCCGGGCACACATTTCACATCTATGTCGGCCGGCATCTTCACGGCATCGCCGTCGATATGAGCCACACCTTCTTTTTTGCGGCGTATGTGTACCTGCCGGGTACGGATTACGTTGATATACGCGTTTTTTCGTACGAGGCCGGTGAGTATGTCGACTCCTGCCATGGCCTGAAACAGCAGATTGTCGCCGTGCACTATGGTGAGGTCGAGCTCGCCGTCGGTTATCGAGGCCGATGGGGCTATGAAGGCATTGTTGCCATACTGTGAGGCGTTGCAGCAGACCACAAGCAGGGCTCGCTCGGTGATAGTCTGTCCGTTGACTTCAATGGTGTATTCCTCGGGGTGAAACTTTACGTATTCGTTGATGGCGTTTTTAAGATACATCAATATGCCGCGACGGCGTTCGCGTGCACAGCGTTCGCTCACGGCGGCATCGAATCCCACGCCGCATGTACAGAAAAATGGTGTGCCGTTGGCAAGGCCGTGGTCGGCCTTGATGATGTTGTTTTCGGCTATTACCTTGAGCGAATAGTCTACATCGACCGGAATGCCCATGTGGCGTGCCAGGCCGTTGCCCGAGCCGGTTGGGATGATGCCCATCACTGTGTCGGTGCCGCTTAGAGCCGATGCGATTTCGTTTACTGTGCCGTCGCCCCCACAGGCCAACACTGCGCCAACACCCTCCTCGGCGGCCCGACGGGCCAGTTCATAGCCATGCCCCGGCGCTTCGGTGAATGCCACGTCAAAGTTCATGCCCATATGCTTCATCTTGCGATAGACATGAGGAATGATTTGAGATTTCGATATGGTGCCCGAGGCCGGATTGGCTATGACAAGGTAGTCCATCGTTGGTCGCTGAGTAGTAGTTTGCAATGAAGGTGCTGCCGGTTTATTCTTCGGCTTCTTTCTCTGAGAATTCCATCAGATATGATTTGATGAAATCGTCGATTTTACCGTCCATCACTCCGTTTACATCGGAGGTCTGATAGTTGGTGCGGTGGTCTTTGACTCGTCGGTCGTCGAACACATATGAGCGAATCTGCGAGCCCCATTCGATTTTCTTCTTGCCGGCTTCGATTTTGTTCTGCTCGGCCATGCGGTGGTCGAGTTCCTTGGCGTAGAGAATCGAGCGCAGCTGACGCATAGCGTTCTCTTTGTTCTTGGGCTGGTCGCGAGTCTCGGTGTTTTCAATGAGGATTTCCTCTTTCTCGCCGGTGTAGGGGTCGGTGAACTGGTAGCGCAGGCGCACGCCCGATTCCACTTTGTTCACATTCTGTCCGCCGGCACCGCCCGAACGGAAGGTATCCCACGACAGCAGGGCCGGGTCGACTTTTATCTCTATAGTGTCGTCGACGAGGGGCGTCACGAATACCGATGCAAATGATGTCATTCGTTTGCCCTGGGCGTTGTAGGGCGATACGCGCACGAGACGGTGCACGCCGTTTTCGCTCTTGAGGAAGCCATAGGCAAAGTCGCCTTCGATATTGAGCGTGCAGCTCTTTATGCCGGCTTCATCGCCTTCAAGCAGGTTGGCAATCGACAGTTTGTAGCCGTGGTCTTCGGCCCAACGCATATACATGCGCATGAGCATTGATGCCCAGTCCTGGCTTTCGGTGCCACCGGCGCCCGAGTTTATTTTAAGCACGGCGCTCATTATATCGCCTTCGTTGCGCAGCATGTTGCGCAGCTCGAGCTCTTCGAGCAGGTGTGCGGCGGTCGCGTAAGCTTTGTCGACCTCCTCCTCTGTTACGATTTCTTCTTTGTAGAATTCGAGCGACAGCTTCACTTCGTCGACGGCAGCCTCAAGCTCGGCATAGTCGGCAATCCACTTCTGCAAATCTTTTATTTTCTTCATCTGCTTGTGTGCGGCCTCGGCATTGTCCCAGAATCCGTCGGCCATTGTGCGCAGCTGTTCCTCTTCGACGGCTATTTTCTTCCCGTCGATGTCAAAGATACCTCCTCAGCGCAAGCATACGCTCAAAAGTCTCTTTTAATTGTTCCTGTGTAATCATTGTTGTTTATTATAAAAATTTTTTGCAAAGGTAGCAAATTTTTTTGATAGGACGACATCTGCTACTGAGTGGAGACGCTGTGGAGTCGATTGGCGATTGGTGTCGACCTCAATGTGGACCTAAAGGGCACATAAATAAACTTGTGAAGAAACTCGGTTTATGTGAACTTGATTTCCGAATCCAAAAAACTGAATTCTTCAAATAAATTGCTAAATTTGCACCTGCCGGTTGAATCTGCTCAATTATTGTCGAACGAGATTTTAGATATTTTTTGAGCAAAACTGAACAAACTTTAAAAACGGGGTGTTATAAAATCAAACCGAGGCAAAGGATGCCGAGGCTACTCCGGAAAAGAGACGAGGGTACATGTTTCAACTTACTTTCCGGGTGTAACAAACGAAATAATCAAAGTCTAACAAAAATTACTGCTTAACCAAATGAAAACGAAAGCTTTATTTATCGCTACTGCATGCTGCGCACTCGCGGTGCCCGCATTTCAAGCCAAGGCTCAGGACGCCGTAGTGGTCGAGGAAGAAACCGCTGTCGTTACCGACGTTCCTTGTAAAACGCAATACTCTGTAAGCAAGTATGACAACTGGTTCATCCAGTTAGGCGCCGGTGTTGCCGTTCCTTTCGTTGAAGGAGTCGATGCAAAAGGCGACCGTGAACGTCATTTCACTGTGAATTACAATTTTGCCTTCGGCAAATGGTTCTCGCCCTATATGGGCTTCCGCGCTTCGTTCTATGGAGGCCCGCTCCACTACGAAACAAAAGGCCACATGTCAAAATTCAACTATGTGAATGCAAATGTTGATTTCATGTGGGATATGTTCAACTCTCTCGGAGGCGTAAACAGCAAGCGTGTATTCTCTATTGTGCCTTTTGTAGGCCTCGGAGGTATGTACGGCTGGAATTATCGCCCGAGCGACGATGTGAATATCGCCGGCAACGGCGGCAAGAAGACTAATACATGGGCTCTTCCGGTTAGTGCCGGTATTCAGTTGAGATTCCGTCTCTGCAAATATGTCGATTTCTTCGCCGAAGGTCGTGCCGGTTTCTATGGCGACAACTTCAACAATATCGCTTTCGGACGTCCTATTGATATCAACGGCACCGTCACAGGTGGCTTCACAATCAATTTCGGCGGTCGCGACTACGAATCTTATAACCCCTGCGATTACCTCGGATATATCGACAATCTTAACAATCAGGTCAACGCCCTCCGCGGAGCCCTCGCAACCAGCACTGCCGCTCTTGCTGCTGCCGAAGCACAGCTGCCTTGCCCCGAAGTTCCCGAAGTGGTAGAAGTGGAGACAACCCCCGCACCTCTCATGGCTACCGTCCGCTTCTCGCTCAACTCTGCTAAGATTACTTCTATTGAGCAGGTCAACGTCTACAACGTGGCTCAGTGGATGAAGGATAATCCCGACCAGAATGTAACTATCGTAGGTTACGCCGATAAAGACACCGGTACTGCCGAATACAATATGGGTCTGTCGAAGCGCCGCGCCGAAGCTGTACGCACCTCTCTCGTAAACGACTACGGCATCAATCCCGACCGTCTCAGTGTAGCAGCCGAAGGCTCTGATGTTCAGCCCTACGATGTAAACAACTGGAACCGTATCGTAATCTTCAGCAACAAATAACGACACATTATATTCTCTATTTCGATTCACGCCCCGGTCGCATCTTGCGGTCGGGGCGGAATTTATATAAACGGTTTCAAAATTCGGGCCTCGTCGAGACTGCATCAAGCTGTTCGACTAATGCGAGGTATAGTTCTCCCTCAACAAAGCGGTGTGGCTGAGTGTTTTTTTATAAAGTGCCGGTAATAGGAGCTCTGCATGTGAGAAGCTGCTCAGCCGGCAGTGAAATTTTTAAAAACTACAGAATTATGAACGACCGTCTTGATACCCTTAAGAGAGATGAACTTGCCGACAGCGCCTTCGGACTCCCCGAGCGCCGCGAATATCCCATGCCCGATGCAGTGCACGTCCGTGCCGCCGAGGCTTACTTCAGATATTGTCCCGAAAACCTGAAACCCGAGCTCGCCAAAGCTATACTCCGCTTCGCCGCAAAGTATGGTGTCGACGTGCAGAGCACCACAGTGCTCGACTACGCCCGTAAGTGAGCGGCATTGCCGGGAGGGCACGCCGCAGCCTGCGGATATTCAGTTTTTTTTACATCATTATAAATTTTGGCAGGCGGATTGGAATGTGGAAATAAATCGTTAAATTCGCATCTGTATTCATGTGAAGGCATCTCGCGTTTGCCCGCCTGAGGCTACCGGAGATATGCCCGATGCAAGGTATATACACGCATACCATTACCTGATAATCGTAATAACAATGAAAGCAGAGGCCCAATCTACCGTTTATCTTACACGCGAAATTTCGCCCGAGGCATTGGTGCGCATTTATAAGGCGTTGGGAGTCAAGGCCCGGGGTCGCGTAGCAGTGAAAATATCTACCGGCGAGGGTACGAACACCAACTATCTTAGGCCCGAACTTATCGAGCAGCTTGTCGACGAAGTGCGCGGTACTATTGTGGAGTGTCGCACTGCCTATGAGGGCGACCGCATGGAGACCGCCGACCACTGGCGCGTGATTCATGAACATGGCTTCGACCGCATTGCTCCTGTGGACCTTATGGACGAATACGATGAGATACGCATACCAGTGCGCGACAAAACACATCTCAAATACGACATTGTGGGCGGACATCTCGCCAACTACGATTTTATGGTGGCGCTCAATCACTTCAAAGGTCATCCTATGGGTGGTTACGGCGGTGCCATCAAAAACCTGAGCATAGGTTGCGCAAGCCGCAACGGCAAGGCGTATATCCACTCTGTGGGCCGACTTCAGACTCCCGAGCATCTGTGGGAGCCCGAGTATATCAGCGATCAGGACGGCTTCCTTGAGTCGATGGCCGCCACTGCCCAGGCTGTGGCCGATTATTTCAATGCCGAGCATGGTATAATCTACATATCGGTGATGAACAATATGTCTATCGACTGCGATTGTGTCGCCGAACCAGAGCCGGTTAAACTCGAAGACTACGGCATTCTTGCATCGCTCGACCCCGTGGCTCTTGACCAGGCCTGTGTAGACATTATCAACAATCAGAAGGTAACGGCACACAACGACCCGACCGACATGCTTGCCCGCATCGATCAGCAGCATGGCACACACACAATCGACTGGGCCGAACATATAGGACTCGGCACAAAACAGTATAAAATTGTAAATATCGACGAATAAATGCATCACATTTCAGTACGACGAATCTTCCTTGCAGCATTAGCATTGGCTTCATTAAATGCCTTTGCTGAAATCGGACACCTGTGTGTCAACCATCTCGAAAATCCTCTTGGAGTGGACGACCCTACGCCTCGTATGCAGTGGCGCTGCGACAATCTTACTCAGAACGGTGGAAAAATCATCGTGGGAACAGACAGCCTCGAAGTTGCCGCAGGCCGCGGCGACATGTGGACGGCATCGCTTCCGGCCGACGGACGGAACTCGCTCGTCTATGCCGGAAAAGAGCTCCTGCCTCAGACTGTCTACTTCTGGCGAGTTGAAAGCGGAGCTGAAGTTTCTCCCATAGCTCGATTCTTCACCGGTCTCAAAGGAAAATGGGCCGGCAACTGGATAAGCGACCACCATAACAGTGAGTTTCGTCAGGCGCCGATATTCCGCAAAGATTTCGAATTGCAGAAAAAGGTGAAAAAAGCCACGGCTTATGTCGCTGCGGGCGGCCTCTTCAAACTGAGTGTGAACGGACAGCGTATTGGCGACCAGGTGATGACACCGGTCTATACGCGTTTCGACCGTCGTAATCCCTATCTGACCTTCGATGTCACCGGAGCCTTGCAGCAAGGCGAGAATGTGCTCGGCGTTGTGCTCGGCAACGGCTGGTATAACCACCAGGCCAAAGCGGTGTGGAATTTTGACAGCGCACCGTGGCGCAATCGTCCGGCGTTCTGCCTCGACCTCGTGATAGAGTATGCCGATGGCAGCAAGGAGACAGTATGCACCGACCTTAGCTGGCGGACTTCGACAGAATCACCTTTGGTATACAATAATATATATACAGGAGAGCACTACGACTTCAACCACGATAACGATGGCTGGGACAAACCGGGCTATCGAGGCAAAGGATGGCACGGTGTGCGCCTGCGTAGCGTGCCCTCGCGCAATGTGTCTTCGCAGCAGATGCGTCCCATTCGTCATATCAAGGAATATGATGCAAAAAGCATTAATCGTATAAACGATACTACTTATGTATTCGATTTCGGCAAAAATATGTCGGGCATAACAGTGGCCGATATCCAGGGCCCGAAAGGAACAGTAGTGAAAGTGGCGCATGGCGAGCGACTTTATCCCGATGGAACTCTCGACCCCACGAATATCGACGTGTATTACCGTGGCGACAAAGCCACAGAGCCTTTCCAGACCGATATTTATACTCTCGACGGCAAGCGCGATGTATACATGCCCGAATTCAGCTACAAAGGCTTCCGATATGCGCAGGTGACGACATCCGAGCCCATCGAACTCGATGCCTCGTCGCTCAAGGCTCGCGAAGTGCGCAGTGATGTGGCTTCGCGCGGACGAATCAGCTCGTCGAACAAGTTGCTCGAAGACATTGTCGCCGCCACGCGAAACGCATATATATCAAATTTCATAGGTTATCCCACCGATTGTCCGCAGCGCGAGAAAAACGGCTGGACAGGCGACGGCCATCTTGCCATAGAGACCGCTCTCTATAACTACGACGGCATTACCGTGTATGAGAAATGGCTTGCCGACCATCGCGACGAGCAGCAGCCCAACGGAGTGCTGCCCGATATAATTCCTACCGGGGGCTGGGGTTACGGCACCGACAATGGTCTCGACTGGACGAGTACTATTGCAATTATACCTTGGAATCTGTATCTCTTCTACGGCGACGACCGGGCCCTGCGCGAATGTTACGACAATATAAAGCGCTATGTCGACTATGTCGACAGAAACAGCCCCTCGCATCTGTCGTCGTGGGGTCGTGGCGACTGGGTGCCCGTAAGCACGGGTTCGAATAAAGAGCTTACATCGTCAATCTATTTCTTTGTCGATGCGACAATCCTTGCCAAAGCTGCAAAATTATTTGGCAACGAAGAAGATTACAGGCATTATTCGGCTCTTGCCTCCGACATAAAGAACGCTATCAACGACAAATTCCTCGACCGCGGGCAAGGCATATATGCTTCGGGCTCGCAGACCGAGATGAGTATGCCGCTTATGTGGCAGGTCGTGCCTGAGGATATGGTGCCGGCAGTGAGTGCCAGCCTTGCCCGTAAAGTAGAGCAGACCGGTTTCCACATCGATACGGGTGTTCTTGGCGCAAAGGCTCTGCTGAATGCTCTTAGCGAAAACGGATATGTCGACTCGGCCTATAAAGTGGCCGTGCAGAACACATATCCCTCGTGGGGATGGTGGATAGTGAACGGTGCTACCTCACTGCTCGAAAACTGGGACCTCAACGCCACACGCGATATCTCCGACAATCATATCATGTTCGGCGAAATTGGTGCATGGCCATACAAGGGGCTGGCCGGTATTTTTCCCGATGAAAACAAGCCCGGCTTCAAACACATAATTCTGCAACCAAACTTCCCTGCAGGCCTCGATGCTTTCGAGGCAACGCATGAGTCGCCTTACGGCGATATCACCTCGGGCTGGACTACGAAAAAAGGCAAGATTGTCTATACGGCCACTATTCCGTCGAATACAACTGCCACTCTAATTCTTCCCAGCAATGTGAGCGAAGCAAAGACTGTTGAGCTGCAGCCCGGCACTCATTCATTCACTCTGAAACGGAAACGTAAATAATCCGCAGCATTCCAAGTTTTTTAAAGTGTGCCAAATGGAACAAATCAAGTCTTTAGCCGGAGTCGTAGCTCTCTGTGCGGCCGCAGCCTGCGCCGGCTCTGTGCAAGCGCTTGCCGCGCGTAATGCCGACGACAAGGCCTCCGGGCCGAGGATAATCAATATCGTCAATTTCATCAGGCAGACCGACTACAGGCTCGAAAATGCCGACAGCCTTATGTTTGATGCCGTTGAGCATCAGATTAAGCTTTCGAACAAATACAATTTCCCCACGACATTTCTATTTCAGTACGACTCGCTCATTAATCCGGCGTATCAGGAACTGATGAAAACACAGTTGGCCGACAACTGTGAGCTCGGTGCCTGGTGGGAGATAACCCGGCCGCATGTGGAGGCTGCCGGAATTGAATGGCGCGGCGAGCATTCGTGGGTATCCACTGCCAACATAGCTTTTACGCCCGGCTATACAAAAGCCGAACGTGAAAAGCTTGTAGATGTATATATGGCGAAGTTCAAGGAAATCTACGGTCGCTATCCCGCGTCGGTGGGCTCATGGTTTATCGACTCGCACACGCTGCAATATATGTACGACAAATATGGAATCGTGGCGTCGTGCAACTGCAAAGACCAGGTAGGAACCGACGGCTACACCCTATGGGGCGGATACTGGAATCAGGCCTACTATCCGAGTAAGCTAAATGCATATATGCCTGCGCAGTCGGGGAAACAGCAGATTCCAGTGCCGGTTTTCCGTATGCTGGGCAGCGACCCTATGTATCAGTACGATGCCGGTTGCGGTACGGCGTATCAGGGAGTTATCTCGCTTGAACCCGTATACCGACATGCCGGCATGGATAAGAAATGGGTCGATTATTTCATAGAATCAATTGTAGATGAGCCGTGCCTGGCGTTCGGCTATGCTCAGGCCGGACAGGAGAACTCGTTTACCTGGCCGGCAATGGGTAAGGGTCTTGAAATGCAGTTTGCCGTTTACGATTCGTTGCGCGTGGCCGGCAAAATAAGACTTGAGACGCTCGAGGAATCGGGCCGTTGGTTCAAAGACAGATTCACCGTTACTCCTGCCACCGCCGTCACTGTGATGAAAGATGTCCGCGGCGAGGACAACAAGACTGTGTGGTACAACAGCCGCTACTATCGGGCAAATCTGTTTTGGGAAAAAGATGGCTTCTGCTTTCGCGATATTCATCTTTTCGACGAAAACTATAAGTCGGAGTATCTCGACACCCCCGGCGAAGGCAGCCGTTTCTTTTATTACACATTGCCGCTTGTCGACCGTTTCCACTGGAGCACTCCCGACGATAAGACCGGTCTGCGAATTGTCAACACCGGCAGCGGCGAGGCTATAATACTGCTGTCTCCCGAGGTGACGGAGCCGTCGGCGACAGAACTCAAGATTGTATCGCGCGATAGCGAGGGCAACACATACACCATAGTTCTGCAAGAAGATTGCATAAAAGTGACTTCCGACAATGCTGCTCCGTGGGCTCTGCAGCTCAGAGTGCCCGGCGAAAAAGCGTCGCAGCTTCCGTTTGATTCATTCTCGTGTAAGAAGATGAGCGGTGATTTCCGCGGCTATAGATACAGTGTCGCATGTAAGAAGGGCAGCATAGCCAAAGGCTCGGGCAGCGATTATGTCTACCGCCTGCTTCCGGCCGACAACACTATCGTTGTCGACTGCAAGGCTAAGTCGTAGCCTGAGCGAAAAAATAGCGTATAAAAAGTTGGAGGTAAGAAAAAAAATGCGTACTTTTGCAGCGCTTTTTAGCATCCCCGTGTGATGGGAAATTGAGAAGCATCTTGATTTTTAGTAACACAAAACAAATTTAAATTACAATGAAAGTATTTCAGCTCTCCGCAGAGCCCCGTACCGTTCTCGGAAAGAAAGCCGCAAAGGCACTCCGTGCAGAAAATCGTATTCCCGTAGTTCTCAATGGCGGCGCGTCTGTAGAACTTCCCTACACAGGCACTCTCAAGGAAGGCGAAAAAATTGTTGAGCTCGGTAACGGCAAAGGCCTTATCACTACCGACCTCGTAGTAACCGCCGAATCAGTTCGCAAGCTCATCTACACTCCCGAAATCTTCGCAATCGAACTCGACATACACGGCGTGAAGCGTATGGCTGTTATCAAAGACCTCCAGTTCCACCCCGTGACCGACAGCCTCCTTCACATCGACCTTCTCGAGGTATTCCCCGAAAAGCCCATCGTATTCGAGGTTCCCGTCAAGCTCGAAGGCCACGCCGAAGGTGTTAAGGCCGGTGGTAAGCTCAACCTCTCTATGAAGAAGCTCAAAGTACGTGCCAACTACACCGACATTCCCGAGCGTCTTGTTATCAACGTTGACCATCTCGCACTCGGCAAGAGCATGGCTGTAGGTGATATCCACATCGAAGGCATTGAGCTCGTAAACGCCAAAAACGCTGTTGTTTGCGCCGTTCAGCTCACCCGTGCCGCACGTGGTGCCGCTGCTGCCAACGCCGGAGCATAATTTTCGGCCTGCCGATGAAATATCTTATAGTTGGGCTGGGTAACATAGGCGATGAATATCGCAATACCCGTCACAACATCGGATTTATGATATTGGACGCCTTTGCCGAGGCGTCCAATATTTCTTTTGAAACACAGCGCTACGGCGATGTGGGCTCCGGTAGAGTGAAAAACCAGCAGGCAGTCCTGCTCAAGCCCTCGACGTATATGAACCTCAGCGGCAATGCTGTCCGCTACTGGAAAGAGAAAGAAAACATCGACATCGACCGCATACTGGTGGTTGTCGACGATTTGTCGCTTCCGGTCGGTGCAATCCGTATCCGTCAGCGCGGCAGCGATGCCGGCCACAACGGGCTTAAGAATATTGCCGCTATGCTTGGCACCGAAAAGTATGCCCGGCTTAAGTTTGGCATAGGCAACGATTTTCCGCGCGGCTGTCAAGTCGATTTCGTCCTCGGCAATTTCTCGTCCGACGACCGCACACTGCTTGCCGAGCGTATTCCGCTTGCAGTAGATGCAATACGTGAATATATTCTTGCCGGCATTGGGTCGGCGATGTGCAAATTTAACAATAAGTGAACGGGTGAAAGTCTCACTGATAATATCAACCTATAACCGGCCCGAGGCATTGAAATTGTGTCTCGACTCTGTGCTGATGCAAAAGCAGATGCCATGCGAGGTGATTGTGGGTGATGACGGTTCTGAAGAAGACACACGCTTGCTTGTAGAGGAGTTCGCCGGAAGGAGTCCGGTTCCGGTAAAACATATATGGCATCCCGACGAAGGATTCAGGCTTGCTGCGATAAGGAATAAGAGTGTCGCGGCAGCAGTCGGCGATTATATTGTGCAGATAGACGGCGACATTGTGATGCATCCTGAGTTTATTGCCGACCATATGTCGGTGGCGCGGCGCGGGTTTTATGCCAAGGGTTCGCGAGTGCGTCTTACACCCGAATATACTGAGGAAGCATGCCACAGCGGACATTTTGATGTTCCCTGTGTTTTCTCGCGTGGCATAATGAAAGACCGCGAGAAGGCTATACGGTTGCCGGTGGCAGGCAAATGGCTTTCGCACCATTACAAAATCGACAGCACATCGGGCATAGGGTGCAACATGGCATTCTGGCGCGATGATTTTTTGGCCGTTAACGGCTATGATGAATATTTTGAGGGCTGGGGCGCGGAAGATATCGACTTGTGTAGCCGTCTTTCGCATAGCGGTCTGCATAATTTCAAATTGTTCAGAATAGGTCTGTGCTATCATTTATGGCATCGTGAGTCGACCAATCCGCTCCTCGCCAGGAGCTTAGGGCGTATCCGCGAAAATGAAGCACAGAATAAGACGTGGTGCGACAACGGGGTTTCCAAATATTTAGATAATGATGTAAATAAAGACAACGATGGCCGTACGAATTGACAAATGGCTTTGGGCTGTGCGTATTTTCAAAACGCGCTCTGTGGCAACCGACGCATGCAAGAAAGGACGGGTAACGGTAGGCGACAATGTCGCTCCGGTGAAACCCTCTCGATTGCTCGAAGTGGGCGATGTGGTGCATGTGCGCAAATCGCCGGTGACATATACCTTTCGCGTGAAGGCCTTGACGCAGAATCGTCTCGGTGCAAAGCTTGTGCCCGATTATGCCGAAAACATCACTCCTCAGGAGCAGTACGACCTGCTCGAAGTTGTGAAGATTTCGGGATTTATCGACCGACAGAAAGGTCTCGGACGCCCTACCAAACGCGAGGGTCGCGATTTGGCCCGCTTCACCGAAGAAATTACCGACAACGGCTGGGATTTTGACTTCGATACCGACGATTTCGACGAGGATTAATTTATTCAACGACTTCTAAAAAATAATCACCAATGCGATTTGATGAGTTCGACTTCAGCGACGAGCTGCTTGATGCGCTCGATGCAATGCACTTTCAGGAATGTACTCCTATTCAGGAGCAAAGTATGGGGCTTATTCTCGACGGCTACGACCTCATTGCATGTGCACAGACAGGCACCGGAAAAACTGCCGCCTATCTGTTGCCTGTTATAGATGTTCTGGCCGACACGCCGCGCAACGACCATGCCGTGAGATGCATAGTTATGGTTCCGACTCATGAACTCGCCTTGCAAATCGACCGTCAGATGGAGGGTTTCTCCTATTATCTGCCCGTGAGTAGTCTTGCCATACACGGTGGCAACGACGGAAAAAACTTCGCGCGTCAACAGCACGCGCTCCGCAGTGGCGCCGACCTTGTCATAGCCACTCCCGGCCGTTTGCTCGCGCATATGAAAATGGGATATGTCGACTTTTCGAAAGTCGAAGTTTTCATTCTCGACGAAGCCGACCGAATGCTCGACATGGGTTTTTCGGAAGACATCATGCGCATCGTGTCGGAGTTGCCCAAAGAGCGCCAGACTCTTATGTTTTCCGCCACGATGCCGGCGAACATACAGAAACTCGCGCGCACCATTCTCACCGAGCCCAAAGAAGTCAAAATCGCCGTATCGAAGCCTGCCGAAAAGGTCGACCAGTCGGTATATATCTGCCACGATTATCAGAAGGAAAATCTGCTCAAGCATATTTTCGAGCAGGGGTTCAACAAGCGTGTCATAGTATTTGCATCTTCAAAACTCAAAGTGCGGCAGCTTTCTCAGGAAATGCGCCGCAGTAAATGGAAGACGGCCGAGATGCACTCCGACCTCGACCAGGGGCAGCGCGAGCAGGTGATGCACGATTTCCGTGCCGGCCGCATCGACATTCTCATCGCCACCGACATACTCTCGCGAGGCATCGACATCGATGATATCGCCATGGTAGTGAACTACGACGTACCTCACGAGGCTGAGGACTATGTTCACCGCGTGGGCCGCACCGCACGTGCCAACAGCGACGGCAAGGCGGTAACTTTTGTATCGGAGCGCGACCGCCGCCGCTGGGAGGCTATTGAGAAATTCCTCGACATCAGAATCCGCCGCGAAGAGATTCCGGCAGAGTATGGTGAGGCGCCGAAAGAAAGCGACATCCCGGCGCAGCAAAGACGCAAAAAATTCAACAAAAACCGTTCGGGCCGCAAAACCGATAAAAATAAAGCCAATAAAAGCAATACCGCTCCGGCCGAAGACTCGAAGACTCCTGTGCCCGAAAAGAAAAAGCGTCCTAACAGACGCTGGCGTGGTCATAAAGAGAAGTCTAAACCAAAAAAATCGCCCGAAACCAACGCTTGATAATCAGACGAATAGATGCTCTCAAACTTTTTTTTGTGAAAATTGTTAATTAATTGTAGCTTCATACCGACAAAAAATGTTAAATTTGCAATCGATATAAGGCCAGAATTTTGTTTTATTACAGATTTGCAATTAATGTCTAACTAAATTGATACAAACAATGAACACAGAAATTATCGGTACCAATGCCGGCTCTGTTTGGGTAGCACTTAATACTGCCGATGCCCTTGGTGTTAAACAACTTAAGAAAATTACCAAACTCAAAGACAAAGAACTCTACGCCGCTCTCGGATGGCTCGCCCGCGAGAACAAAATAGCTATTGCGCCCGACCCTGCCGACGAGAAAGAAATCATAGTCACCCTCGTAAACGAATAAAATGATTTTTTTACGAATAAAACGGTATTGTGGATAAATGAAATCCATAATATCGTTTTTTTTTGTGCCCGATGTGCGGCCGTGCACAGAATAAAACGCCGGAAACTTTGCCGGCTCTTTGGGGGTAGAGACAAAAATTTTTCGGGCAGCTGTTGCAAAGTCCGATTTTTCTTCGCAACTTTGTTGAGTTGTCAAGCCCCGTCTGTTTAGTATGAAGAAATAATCGATGCGGGGGTAATATAATCAATACTAATACCTTTATCGAGCCAAAGAAATGAAACCGAGACACAGTAGATTGTCTGCCATATTGCATGGCGGATTTTTGTTGCCTGCAATACTAATGTATTCTTGCGCGGAGAGCTCTATCGACTATGCTTCTTATGTAAATCCGTTTATCGGAACAGATTTTACCGGCAATACATATCCAGGGGCTCAAGTGCCCCACGGGCTTGTGCAGCTCAGTCCCGACAACGGTCTTCCTGGCTGGGACCGCATAGCCGGCTATTTTTATCCCGACAGCACCATCGCCGGCTTCAGTCACACACATCTCAGCGGCACCGGGGCAGGCGATTTATACGATATATCGTTCATGCCCGTGGTAGAGCCTGTGCGAACAGCTCCGGCTCCGCTGGGTCTGCACTCCCGATTCTCGCACGACACAGAGGAGGCCTGGGCAGGATACTACAAGGTGAGCCTCGACGATTATGGCATCGATGTTGAACTCACGGCCACTGAGCACTGCGGCATACAGCAGTATACATGGCCAGGCGATGAAGGCAAGGTGATTCTCAATCTTGCCAAAGCCATGAACTGGGACAGCACTAAAGATGCAAAAATCGAAGTAATCGACTCTGTCACAGTGCGCGGATATCGGTTCAGCAACGGTTGGGCCAGAAATCAGAAAGTGTGGTTCGAAACACGCTTCTCCGAGCCGTTTGTGAGTGTCGATACCGCAGAAGCAGGCGGACGTATCGCCACATTTGCTTTCAAGACGGTTCCCGGAGAGAAGCTGCTTGTGGCAACAGCCATTTCAGGAACCGACAGCGAAGGCGCTCATAAAAACCTCATAACCGAGGCGCCGCACAATGACTTCGGCAAATATCTGGCCGATGCGACCGGCATGTGGAATAAGGCGCTCGGCAAAATTGAAATAGACACCAACAATGCCGACGACAGGGCAGTGTTCTATACGGCGCTGTATCACAGCCTGCTTGCGCCCGTTGTGTTCAGCGACGTCGACGGCCGCTACCTGGGGCCCGACGGCAATATTCACACATGTGAGCCCGGCCACCGCCACTACAGCACTTTCTCGCTGTGGGATACGTACAGAGCCGCTCATCCCTTGTACACAATCATTGAACCCGATGCTGCCGCCGATATGGCGCAGTCGCTTATCGACTTCAGCAAGCAGAACGGCCGTCTTCCAGTGTGGAACATGTGGGCTTCGGAGACCGACATGATGATAGGCTATCATTCGGCACCTGTGATTGTAGACGCTGTTTTCAAAAATCTCCCCGGGGTCGATGCCGAGGCGGCTCTCGAAGAGTGTGTGCGCACTGCGCGAAACGATGACTACCGCTCAATCGGACTGTATCGCGAGCTGGGCTTTGTGCCTTGCGATGTCGACTCTTCGTGGTCTGTGTCGAAGACCCTCGAGTACGCTTTCGACGATTATTGCATTGCAGCGCTTGCCCGTCATCTCGGCAACGACTCGGTTTATGCCGAATTTATGCAGCGTGCGGCCAATTATAAGAATCAGTTCAATCCCGTCACAGGTTTTATGCAGCCTCGCCGTTCGGGAGGCGACTTTGTGGAGAATTTCTCTCCCGAGATTTATACCGAAGACATCTGTGAAAGCAATGCCTGGCAATATCTCTGGTCGGTGCAGCACGATGTCGAAGGGCTCACCGAGCTGCTCGGCGGTAAAAAAGGACTTGAGGAGAGACTCGACCGTTTCTTCACCGAAGAGGCCGATACGGCATCGTTGCCTTTGTTCAGCACCGGCATGCTCGGACAGTATGCCCATGGCAACGAGCCCTCGCATCATGTGGCCTATCTCTACAACTACACCGACAACCCGGAAAAAGGCCGCGATTATCTGCACCGAATAATGACAACGCTCTACAAGAACACACCCGACGGTCTGTGCGGCAACGAAGATTGCGGCCAGATGTCGGCCTGGTACGTGCTGAGCGCTCTCGGATTCTATCCGCTGAATCCGCTCAGCGGTGAGTATGAGACGGGCTGTATGTTGTACGACAAAGCCGCCATACATCTCGACAACGGCAAGACTTTTACCATTGTAAAAAGCGACAAGCCCGGTGAAATACCGGCACGTATATCGCACAACGACATAATGGAAGGAAAAACTGTTGAGCTATGAAAAATAAAGTGACTCCAATCGCCTGGGTGTCGTCGGTCTACTGTGCCGCCGGTCTGCCTTTCGTCGTGCTGAATATGGTAGTGGTGCTCATGTACAAGGGGCTCGGCGTGTCGAACGCCACCATTACCTTCTGGACGTCTCTCATCATGCTTCCGTGGACTCTTAAACCGCTTTGGAGCCCGTTTATGGAGCTTTACAAGACAAAGAAATTCTATGTTGTCACAACCGAGCTTTTCAGCGGCGTGATGTTCGGACTGGTTGCCCTCTCGCTCACCATGTCGGATTTTTTCGCCGCTTCAATCTGCGGTCTGGCGCTGATTGCCTTCAGCGGAGCGACACACGACATTGCCGGCGACGGCGTATATATGAGCGAGCTCACTTACTCGCAGCAGTCGAAATATATAGGCTGGCAGGGAGCTTTCTACAACATCGCAAAGATTATCGGCACCGGCCTGCTCGTGTGGCTTGCCGGTACTATGGACCAGATGGGCATGGGTGTCAAAGGTTCGTGGATGACGGTGCTCGGCATTGTAGCCATAATGATGATTGCCGCGGCTTTCTACAATGCATGGATGATACCGGCGGCCGAAAACACTGCACGGCAGAAGGCCTCGGCACGGCAGGTGGCATCGGAGCTGAAGAGTGTGATTCTCGATTTCTTCACCAAAAAGCATATATGGTATTACATTGCCTTTATAATACTTTATCGCTTCGCCGAAGGCTTTGTCATCAAAATTGTGCCTATATTCCTTAAGACAGATGTCGCCGAAGGCGGTCTCGGCTTGTCGGAGCAGTCAATCGGCTTGTATTACGGAGCTTTCGGAGCCGCAGCTTTCGTCATAGGTTCGATACTCGGCGGCTACTTCATATCGCACTACGGCCTCAAGAAGACTCTTTTCTCGCTGGCATTGATTTTCAATATTCCATTTGCCGTTTACACTCTTTTTGCCATATACCAGCCCTCGGCCGAGCTCTTCATTGCCTCTGGCATAGTGCTTGAGTATTTCGGCTACGGCTTCGGTTTTGTGGGTCTCACACTTTTCATGATGCAGCAGGTGGCTCCGGGCAAGCATCAGATGGCCCACTATGCCTTTGCCTCAGGCATAATGAATCTCGGTGTGATGTTGCCAGGCATGTTCAGCGGCTGGCTGTGCGATGAAGTCGGCGGCTTCCGCAATTTCTTTATCGTGGTGCTTGTCATGATTATTGTTCCGCTTGCAATCACCTGGTTCCTGCCCTTTACCTACGACACCGCTCCGCAAAAAGCCGACGGCGGCGTAAACGCTGCTCTCACCGACGGCGAGGGTGCCGAGTGAGTTATTGTTTAATACAGAGAATTAATTAAAATTAGAATAATATGAAACAGATACCTTGGGAAGACCGTCCCGACGGTTGCAAGGAAGTCATGTGGCGTTTCAGCCGAAATCCTATTATCGGCCGCTATGCTATTCCTACATCAAACAGCATATTCAACAGTGCAGTAGTGCCGTTTGGCGAGGGGTTTGCCGGTGTTTTCCGTTGCGACAACCGTGCCGTGCAGATGAATATTTTCGCCGGCTTCAGCAGCGATGGTGTGAACTGGAACATCGAGCACGAGCCCATTGTGTTCAAGGCCGGAAATACCGGGATGATTGATTCGGCATATAAATACGACCCCCGTGTCACTTTCATCGGCGACCGCTACTGGATAACATGGTGCAACGGTTATCATGGTCCGACGATAGGCATTGGCTATACCTTCGATTTCAAAGAATTCTTTCAGTGCGAGAATGCTTTTCTCCCGTTCAACCGCAACGGAGTTCTCTTCCCCGAAAAAATCAACGGCAAATATGCCATGTTGAGTCGTCCGAGCGACAACGGCCACACCCCCTTCGGAGACATCTGGCTCAGCTATAGCCCCGATATGAAATACTGGGGCGAGCACCGTCATGTGATGAGCCCGTCGCCCTTCGAACAAAGTGCTTGGCAGTGCACAAAAGTAGGTGCCGGTGCTGTGCCAATACTCACCGACGAAGGCTGGCTCATTTTCTATCATGGTGTGATTACCACGTGCAACGGTTTCCGTTATTCGATGGGAGCGGCCTTGCTCGACACCGAGAATCCTTCGCGCGTCCTTTACCGCACGCAGCCATATCTTCTTGCCCCGGCTGCGCCATATGAGCTGGCAGGCGATGTCCCCAATGTAGTATTCCCTTGTGCCGCGCTCACCGACGGCGACAGGGTGGCCGTGTACTACGGCGCAGCCGATACCACGGTCTGCCTCGCCTTCGGCTACATTTCAGAAATAATAGATTTTGTAAAGCAGAACTCGCTCTGAGGCTGCCGCTGAAGTCTCTGTATAAGGGAGGCTGTGACGTAAACGTTGAGATTTACGGCACAGCCTCCTATGTTTAAGTTCTATAGACCAGTTTCGACTCAGAATGACTTGAGCCAGGCCGACAGCTCTTTTACAACTTCGTCGTGGTATTCAAATGATTTGTTGTAGCCCCATCCGTGGTGACCGGTGGGATATATGTGCAGAGATGCCGGTACTCCGGCTTCATTAAGAGCCTGGAAATACTCCACGCCGTTCATTACGGTCACCACGGTGTCGTCGCCGCTGAAAAATATTATGGCACGGGGAGTGGTGGCATTTACCTTACGGTAATTTGTATACTCGGCATCGAGTGCCGCGTTGGAGTCTGCACCGAGGAAATTGTCGTGTGAAACTTTGTGTGTGAGCGGCTGCTCCATGGATATTACCGGATAGAACAGTATCTGGAAAGTGGGAGTGTATTCGGCCGGCGAATGGGTCGCTATGGTCGACGCGAGATGTCCGCCGGCCGACGAGCCCATTATGCCGATATCGTCGGGGTTCACTTTCCAGGCCTCGGCGTTGCTGCGAATTATGTCCATAGCCTTGTAGACATCGGCGATTGGGCGGTTGCGGTCGCCGTTGGGGAGAGTGTAGCGAAGCACAACGGCTGTAATGCCGTGTTCGTTGAAGAGCTCGCTCCACTGAGTGCCTTCGTGCTCGAAGGCGTGGCCGAGATAGCTTCCGCCGGGACATATGATTACTACCCGGCCATTGTTTTTATCGTCATCCGGGAGAAATATCCGCATTTGGGGTGTGTCGATGTCTATCACCTCACCGGCCGACATCCGCAGGCCTGCAATGGCCGCCATGCACAGAATTGCGATTTTGAAGAATGATTTCATGGTCGATACGATGTTTGTATATGAGTTTCAGGCATTTTTCGCTGCCGGCAGTATCTTCTTTACATTCGATGCCGTGCCCACAATATACTTGGCATATGGCAGGTAACTCATAGCTTTGGTGCATAAGTAGCAGGTTGCGAATGTGCAAATGGCAATTGCCGGAATCGCCGCAGGAGTGGCGAGCGGATATATATTTTTGAAAACGTCAACCCACATGCCGAGCCAAAAAATATGCATGAGATACATGCCATAGCTGAGTTTCGACATTTCGGTGACGATTGCCGACTCACGCCAGTTTATGGCTGTGAATACGATGAAAGTTCCGGCGGTAAGCATCACGCAATTGATTGTGCAGAATGCCCAGCCGATTTCTATTTCGGGAGTCTCCAACAGTACTCCGGGCTCTGCCTGTATATAGAACGACCATATGGTGAGAGCTGCACCGACAACAGCCAGCGCCGAGCCGCGGAGCAGACGTTCGTTTCGCGTCCACGACAGGTGCTTGTGAATATAGTGTGCGAGCACCACATATCCGAGATATCCCGAGAAATACCATAGCATGTGGTATTCGTTCCAGAAACATTCGCCCCATAATTCGCCGAACCAGCGGCGCAGGAAGGGCATGCATGTCGATAAAAGGAAAAGGAGAATGAAGAAGAGTTCTTGACGTGCAGTGGCATTGCGAAGCCATGGCGAAATAATGGGCAGGAAGAGATATATGCCAATCAGAGGATACATAAACCAGAAGTGTCCGGCAAGCGATGGGAAGTTGACCAGCAGTCGCGATATGTCGTTAAGAGACATCGACGTGTCGAGCTGTCCCCAAAGTACGGGCAGGGTGCTGTAGAGAACCATAAACACTGCCAGTGGCGGTATTATGCGCATGAATCTGCGGCGGTAGAAAACGTTCATGCTCTCTGTTTCTGGAACAGGAGCGAGCAGAAATGCCGACACAATCATAAACAGCGGCACAGACATGCGTGAGAAGCCGTCGTAGAGCGACACCCACAGACGGTCGGTCTCGTTGTTTAAAAACGACTGGGGGCCGGCCATGTCGGTCATGCCGGGCGCTCCGTAAAAGTTTTCGCTCGCATGTACCAGCATAACAAGAAAGCATGCGAACACGCGTACGTAGTCGAGAAATACGATTCTTTTCATGGTCTTGAGAACGGAAGATTATTAATCGAATTTTAATCTGTTTTTAATTATTTTGCAAAGGTAACCGAAATATACGACATTAAAAAGGAAGTTTTGGAAACTGTGCAAAAGTAGGAGTTTCAACTTGAGCCGTTTTCAGTTGGGAGTTTTTCGGTTTCTCTATCGGAAAAGGCGATGAGTGCTGACGAAAAAATCCTTACAGGATATAGAACCCGATGGTGAGCTCAAATGTAAATTTGCACAGAAATTCAACTTACTAATTCTTAAATGTCATGAATAGTCCAATGTTTATCTGGTATGGCCTTGTAGGCCTTGTTTTGCTGGCATGTTTTATCCAGTTTGTACATTACCTGCTCTCCTCCCGTCTGGCTCATAAGCATCACTGCAACCTGATCGGATCCTATAGAGAGGGGGATATCTTGTTTATTCCTGGAGACAAATTAAATGAGGATGGCGATGATGACGATGACTGATTTCGAGGCGGCATGCGAGGATGTTTCTTTCACCGGAAATGCCCGGGATGCGCTCGGGCGATTTCTGGCGGAATATTCTGCATGGCTGTGGGGGTGCGGTGCGACGTGTGTGCGTATTGATAAAAATGTTGGCAGGATAGCTATGACTTATGGCTATAGGGCAGATGTTGCGGTTATGCCACGTCATGTGACTGTTTGTCTTTCCGATGAAGGCGGTAGCGTGCAGACCTATACCCAACGGGTTGTCAAGGCCGGAATAAATTTTGATATCAATACCGAATTGAGCGCGCTTAGCTGGTCTATTCGTGATGGTAAGCTCTCTCTTGATGATGCGGAAAAACGGTTTCGGACGATTGTCGGACAGCTGTATGTCGACAATTTTCATATACTTTGGCTGACATCGCTGGCGAATGCTTCATTCTGCCGTCTTTTTGGAGGAGATGCCGCTGCAATGGGTGTAGTGTTCATTGCAACCGCGGCCGGCTATTTCTTAAAACAGCGGTTTCTCAGGGGAAAAATGGATATCAGGGTGTTTTTTTTTCTCTGTGCGTTCATCTCGGCTACACTTGCATCCGGATGCGGACTGTTCGGCTGGGGAACAACTCCGGGAGTGGCAGTTGCCACAAGTGTGCTGTATCTTATACCCGGAGTGCCTTATATCAATGCGGCGAGTGATATGCTCGCGTGCCATTATCTGTGTTCTTTCAGCCGGTTTGCCGATGCGCTTGTTCTGACCGCCTCTCTTTCTTTAGGACTATTGACTTCAATCACTGTTATGAATAATTGCTTATGACGGACGACTCGATTATTTCATGGACCGTATTTTTTGATGATGCGCTGTTTTCGGCAATGGCCGCTATCGGATTTTCAAGTATAAGCCACACGCCACGCCGTGCGTATATATTATGTGCGGTAGCGGCCGCTGCCGGTCATTTGTTGCGTTTTCTGCTGACAATGCCGGGCGGAATTGAAATGAATATCATAGCTGCCGCGACGATTGCCGCTTTCATTGTAGGAATCATTGCAGTGTTCGTAGCGAAGGTGATAAAGGTTCCGGCCGAGGCATGCCTGTTTCCGGCGTTACTCCCGATGATACCCGGTCTTTATGCTTGTCGTGCGTTCGAAGGGTTTGTCGGCTGCCTGTCGAATCTTGATGAGACCCTGTTTAGCCATAACCTTTATCTTTTCATGTCAAACGGGATGACATGTGGGGCGATTGTTATCGGCATGACAATCGGTGCTAACATACCTATTTTTCTTATGAAGAAAATATCTTTTCAGGTGACACGATAAATTTTGTAAATTTACAGACAAATAATAGCGAATGGAACTACGACAACTTAAATATTTCATCAAGGCGGCCGAATTGCAGAGTTTTTCGGAGGCTGCCAGAGCACTCAATATCGCCCAAAGCACACTTTCTCAGCAAGTGCGTCAGCTCGAAAACGAGCTTGGCATACGCTTGTTCGATCGTCAGTCGAATGTTATTTTTCTGACAGAAGCGGCTGTGGAGATTCTCCCATTTGCCAGGCGCACTCTTTCTGAGGCTGAAAGCTGTGTGGCAAAGGTCAACGACCTTGCCGCCGTTGCCTCCGGAACACTTAACATAGGAGTGACATATTCCTTCAGCCCTATTCTGACAGAGACGCTCATCGAGTTTACCAAGAAATACCCGCGCGTCAAGCTGAATATATTCTATAAACCGATGGCAGAACTGATGGAAATGCTGCGCAACCGTTCGGTCGATCTTGTGCTGGCGTTCCGGCCATCGGCTCGTTATGAAGATATTGAATCGCATGTTCTTTTCCAAAACCACCTTGCGGTTATAATCAAAGAAGGCCATCCGCTTGCAGGGAATTCCACAATCACTTTTTCAGAATTGTCGAAATGGCCGTTGGCGCTTCCGACACGCGGTCTGCAGGCGCGCAATGCTCTTGACGACTGTCTGTCGACGAAAGAGATAGCTCTTGATATCCGAATCGAACTCAATGAGGTCAATATATTGTTGGAAGTTGTCAAGCACAGTTCGCTCGTTTCGGTGCTTGCCGAGGCAACAGTCTATAATCAGAGCGGAGTGAAAGCGATTCGGCTCCGGCATCCCGACAACGAAATGGAGGGATGTGTCCATGTATTGAAAAACTGCTATCGCAAACGTTCGGCACTTGAACTGATTGGAATGCTTCGCGAATCGTCGGCGGTTCGTGCACGTGTCAACAGCTGGTTGTTTTGAAGGCCTTGGGTAAATTAATGCTTATGAATGTTGCGAAGGGTAAAAATGCGTCCCGAAAGAGGGGAGAGCAGTGCCCGTATGGCCGGAACAGCGCCTTTGTATGCAGTGCGGATAAATGGCCTGAAAAAGATGTCGGCCAAAGAATCGTACCAGCGGTGCATGGTAATCATGCCTGAATTTACAATGCCAGGGTCGCAGCAGTTTACGCGTATGCCGCGACTCTCTGCTTTTCGGGCGAGTTCGAGCGCATATCCGGTGATGAGTTTTTTTGAGAGGGCATATGTTTTGAGCTGTCCGAATGTATGGCGGTTGACCGAGTCGGCATTTATGTGCCGCGGCACAAAGATGCGGGTTATTGAAGTTGTGAACACGAGTGCGCCGCCCTGTGTCACTTGCTGTAGCAATGCGTTGTTGAAGCGCATTGTGTTGTAGTAGTTTACGTTGAGAGTGGTCTCATATCCGTCTGAGCTCAGAGTGTAGTGGCGGCACATTATGCCGGCATTGTTGACCACACCGGCAAGCGTGGTGTCAGACAGAGCTTCGACGGCTGCTTTTACCGATGCCGTGTCATTGAGGTCCATTGCTATATACCTCAGGCTTACTGTGGGAAATTCTTTTTTGATTACGCAGGCAAGCTCATCGAATTTTTTTTGTTACGGCAAGGCAAAATCATCGGATAGCCGAGCCGCGCTATGGCACGCACTATTTCATGGCCTATTTTGCCCGTGGAGCCGGTGACAACAATAGGTCGGCCTGACGGCAATTTTACATATTCGGACTCGTTCATTTCATGCGGTCGAGTATACGGTGTTTTACCGCCATGCGCACCGTGGTAGGCATGGCGGAGACAAAAATAATGGCGAAGCGGTTGAGTAGACCGTTGATATACTGTTTTCTGCCTTTGAGCATCTTGTCGACTGCCTTTTGCGCAAAAGTTTCGGGCCGGGCGAGCACACCTAAGTTTATGGCGAGCTTTTTCAGATTTTCAGGCAACCCGAATAGGTCGGTGGCTATGCCGCCGGGACATGCTACTGTGACAGAGACACCGCTGTCGCGAAGCTCATAGTGGAGCGCTCGGCTGAAAACACGGATATATGCCTTTGTGGCTGAGTATAGTGCAATGCCGGGCATGGGCATCCAGCACGACATCGACGACATATTCAGTATGCGGCCATGTCGCCGCGCGGCAAATCGAGAGGCGAAAGCTTTGCTCAGCTCTGTCACGGCGCGTACATGCAAGTTGATGAAACAGCTCACCGTAGCCGCCCCGGTCGCCGTCACTTCTTTAAAAGAAAATATGCCGGCGTTGTTGATGACATAGTCGGGCTCGAGACCCATACAGTCGATATATCGGAGTATTTTCTCTATGCTGTCGGCGAGTGTGAGGTCGCAGAAAAAAGAATATGTTTTTACGCCATATTCTCCGGCAATGTCATCGGCCCGCTGTTGCAGACATTTCTGGTTGCTAATCATCAACAAATTGCATCCGCGGCGTGCGAGTTCGCGGCAGAAACAGAGTCCTATGCCGCTGCTCGCGCCGGTGACAAGAGCCATACGGCCATTGCATTGTTCCATCGTATCAGCTGTTTCGTTTTTTTATACTGTCGATTTCTTTGAGTATTTTGGGAGGTAAATCCTTACAATGCTGATGACAAGCCATTTCTCGTGAGTACATGCGCGCTATGCAGTAGTTTATGTGCTCGCACGGCGATTGGTGCCTTTCATCGCGGCGCATACGGTTTACGAAGTCGGGTTCGTTGAGCAGGGCCCGGCCGATCTGCACGAAGTCAAATCCTTCGTCGTCAAGAACTGTGTCGGCATTGGCACGCGAGCACACGCCGCCCACGTATATGAGAGGCAATTTGAGCGCGCGGCGAAATTTTATGGCATCTTCGAGAAAATACAGTTCTTTGAAGGGCATCGACGGAATCATCAATTTGCCGCACAGCCGCACGCCATATTTGAGCCACAGTTGCTTCATGTAGTAAGTCATGGAGTAGATGGGCATCTCGCCACGCATCACATACATCGGCGCTTTGCTCACGAAGCCTCCCGAGAGCACAATGCCATGCACGCCATGAGCCTCTATGCGGCGTGCCACTTCGAGGCAGTCGTCGATTTCGAGCCCGCCCTTGAAGCCGTCGCGCATATTGGTCTTGACGAGTACTCCCATGTCGTTGCCGGCCGCTTTCATCACTTCGTTGAGGCACATATCCATAAATTTCATACGGTTAGCCGGCGAGCCTCCGAAGCTGTCGCGCCGACGGTTGGTATACGGCGAGAGGAATTGCGATATGAGGTAGCCGTGTCCGGCATGTACTTCTACACAGTCGAATCCCGCATCACGGGCAATGCCTACGGCCTCGCCGAAATTTTGGGCCATCCTGGTGATTTCGTCGGGTTTCAGTCCTCGGCAGAATGTGGGCGAATACAAGTTGAACCCGGTCGACGCGCCAACGGGCATTCCGCCGGCAGTAGATCTGTGGGTCATGTTGCCGCAGTGGCCAATCTGTATCGACGCCTTCGCTCCCTCGGCGTGTATGCTGTCGGTGATGGCGAGCAGTTGCGGCACTATCTCGCGTCTCAGCCACAGTTGAGATGTGAACGACAGTGCCGAGCGGCACACACCGGCATAAGCCAGAGTTGTCATGCCTACACCGCCCCGGGCCACCGATACATGGTAGTCGCGCAGCATGTCGGTAGGAGAGTAGTCTTTGCCCATTCCCTCGAATGCCGCCGAGCGTATGGTGCGGTTGCGCAACTCTACCGGGCCGATTTTTCCTGGTGTGAATAACTTCATATCATATAGTTTAATATATTCCCGGTATTATATAACGTCGGTGGAGCGATCTGTACTCTTCGCCGAATTCGGTCTCATAGCGCCGGTGGATTGCTTTGGCTCTTGGGGCGAGATTGGCAAATGTCCATATGGCAAAAGCAACGCCTCCGAGGCTCCATGTGAGTATGGCGTAGCCCGACCACTCTACAAATTCACCGAAGTAATTGGCCGATGTCACATAGCGATACATGCCTCCGCGCGGTATGTAGTGGCGTGTGTCTCCGGGCTTGCGTAGTGAGCGCACTATGCTGTCTGACTGTATGTTTATGCCCATTCCGGCGAAAAATATCAGTGTGCCGGCAATGAACTGCGGCGACCACAGCCACGACGTGGTGTAGTACTCTGCCGGAGATGCGTAAAGCAGCCAGCCGCCTATCATATAGGCGTTTATAAGGTTGAATACAACCCCCATCATGATAATGGCAACCGGCATGCGCCCCTTGCCTTTGATTAGCAGCGGAAAAACAAAACTACGCTGAAAGTAGTGCAGCAGAAACAAAACAATCATTACCGACGGTGCAGTCTCGGTGTGCCGGGGGCTGCATAGCCACAGCAGAAGCATAGCCGCGAAAACAGGCGCTTCCATAAGTACCCAGCCGATACGGTTGCCGACTGTAGGGCCCCAACGATGCGAGTACATCATTCCATAGCCTGCCGTAACATATTGAAGAGCTGTGAAGACAACAACAGCAAGTGCGAGCATTGCCCATACAACGGCGTAATAAAAGTCGTGAGAAAAAATGTGTTCCATAACTATTGCAAATGTAAGCAAAAAAAGAATTACTTTTTTATCTTTATGCTGAATAGCACCTAAGTTTTGCCGGATATTGTGTATTCCTCAAAAATAAATTAATTTAGCGCCTGCAAAAGATTTGTGAACCCTGTGGCGCGCGGCGTTGCAGATTATGGTCGCGAAAATTGTTGTATTTATATGGAAATACGAAGAGATCAATTGACTCGGTATATAGCGCCTCTGCGCGAGGGGGGCTCCTTGCCGGCTCTTGCCGAAGCTGCCGACGACATCAAATATGTGGTGAAATTCCGTGGCGCCGGTCATGGAGTGAAAGCACTCATAGCAGAATTTATAGGCAGTGAAGTAGCCCGTGCTCTCGGTTTCAGGGTGCCAGAAGTGGTGTTTCTTGAAATCGACGAAAATTTTGGCCGCACGGAGGGCGACGAAGAGATACAGGACCTTTTGAAAAGCAGCCGCGGCCTGAATCTGGGTCTGCATTTTCTGTCGGGGGCGATGACTCTCGACCCCTGTGTCAACAGCATCGATGCCGACACGGCCTCGCGTCTGGTGTGGCTTGATGCGTTTATCACAAATGTAGACCGCACCGTTCGCAACACCAACATGCTTGTCTGGAATCGCGAGCTGTGGCTCATCGACCACGGTGCTGCCTTTGTCTTTCATCACTCCTGGGGCGACCCGGTCAAGGCAGCAATGTCGCCCTTTGCTTATATCAAAGACCATGCCTTGCTCAGCCGTGCTACTAAGTTGCCTGATGCCGACAAGGCTATGCGCCAGAAAATAACGCCACGCACGCTGTGCCGTATTGTAGATGCCGTGCCCGACGACTGGCTCCAATGGGAAAACACTGATCTGACGCCCTGTGCTATCCGCGATGTTTACAAGACTTTTCTCACCACACGCCTGGCCAATTCCGAAATATTCGTGAACGCTGCCATTGAGGCTCAAAAAGCCAAATAGAAATGGAAGACAACTCTCAGGAAAAATTAGTGTACGAATATGCCGTTATCCGCTACGTGCCACGAGTGGAGAGGGAGGAGTTTGTCAACATCGGGCTTCTTATGGTGTGCAAGCGCCGCAAGTGGATTAAGGCCGAAGTCTATCTCAACCCGGCAAAACTCGGGGTGTTCGATTGCGCGCACAGCATCTGCGAAATCGAGAATCAATTGAGCGGATTTGTGAATGTTGCTTTGGGAGTTGCCTCGGCCGGCCCTATGGCCCAATTGCCGGTAGAAGAGCGGTTTCGGTGGCTTTCGGCAGTGAAGAGTGCATGTCTCTCCACATCGCGACCGCATCCCGGACTTACGTCCGACCCCGACCACACTTTCAGCAGGCTTTTTGAGGAGCTGGTGAAATGACTGCGATTTATTGACCAAGTATTTGATATATACACAGAAACATATGAAAACTTTAAAGCGAATAGGGCTCGGCGCGATTCTTGCTGCCACATTGGGCTCGTGCAGCCAGACTCCGACAGACAATAACGCAGTCTGCGAAAATTCTGTAGTTGAGACAATCATGAGCCGTCGCAGTGTGCGTCACTATCAGGCACGCCCCGTGTCGCGCGACACAATGCAGCTTATAGCCCGTTGTGGCATAAATGCGCCCAACGCCATGAACCGCCAGGAATGGGAGTTGCGCATTGTCGACAATCCCGAGTTTCTCGACGGTGTTACAGCTCTTTTTGTTAAAGAAAATCCCGACGCGACCAAAGACCCGACATTCCGGAATATGTTCCGCAACGCTCCGACTGTTGTGTTTATCGCTGCGCCCGAAGGTGCGTATGCAGGTGTCAACTGCGGTCTGTTGGGCGAGAATATGATTCTCGCCGCATGGTCTATGGGCATCGGTTCATGCTGTCTCGGCGGTCCGGTCGCTTTCATGAAATCTGAAATCGCTGCCGATTATCTTTCGCAGCTGAATTTCTCTGAAGGCTACACGCTGCTTTACGCCATTGGGTTCGGATATCCGGCCGAAGCTCCCGATGCCCGTCCCCGCGACGAATCCAAGATAAGTTTTGTCGATTAAATGAAGCGTTTGATTTCAAGAGTCATGCAAGAACTCCGGGCTCTGTCGTTCAGGACCGGAGTTATTGTCGCTGTCATATGCATAATCTGTTATGTGCTCTCATTTGCTCAGATGCTTTTACCTCTATCCGCGGTAACTAAAGGGGTGCTTTGGACCGTTTTCTTCGGTCTGGCCAAAGCATGCCAGTACGCGGCGCTCGTGATACTCGGCAAAGCCGGCGTCGAGCGTTTGAAAGTGTGGTTGCAGAATTGGTTGGATGTGCGTAATAATATCAAACGATAGGGCTAATTGCGTACGTGCCGATATAATCGATTACCAAAATGTGAGATATTTCACATTTTTTACGAAAAAGATTTGGTTTTATACAATATTTCACTAAATTTGCGGTAAATGTAAAAAAACAATCGCACTCTCTCCTGATTGATTCGTCGGCCATGAAAAATCTTTTACTCTTTTCGTTGCTGTTGTACTTTTCATTTCCTGTCTTGGGACAGGAACGAATCGGTTTTGCCTATGATTCGGCGGGAAACAGGGTGAAGAGGGAAGTTGTGCTGTCGAGAAGCATGTCTGCCGATGTTTCGGATGACAACGGAAGGAATTCATTCTTCGATACACTCGGAGAGAAGACTGTGAAGCTGACGGGCACGTCTGGTTGGATTCTTAAAATCGAGATTTTAGGCTACGAGTCGGATGATGATGCGTGTGTCGAGGTTTTCTCGCTCGACAGCATAAGGATTCTGTCGCGGCCGGTCAAGGATGCCACTGACAAGATTGATATAAGCGGTCATATCGCAGGCATCTATATTCTGAAAGTGCCGGTTAACGGCAGGCAGACAAGTTGGAAAATCGCCAAGCGATGAAAACGGGGCCACGGTACATATTTTCGGTTAATGAAGGCGGTGCGGCGGTTTATGATATTGCCATCCATTGTCCTGACGGCAAAGGAGTGACACCGCAAATCGGGATATCCTACAACAGTCAGAATGCAGGCTACGGCTTGGCCGGCTATGGTTTTTCTCTTTCGGGATTTTCGGCTATAACACGCGGAGGCAAGAAGCCTTTCAACAACGACGGTGTCGCGGCAGGTGTGGGCTATGGAGCCGATGACAATCTGTATCTCGACGGCAAGAGGCTTATTCTTATATCGGGTTCGGCTTTCACAAGCGGTGCGGAGTATTGCCTTGAAGGCGCTCCCTACACTAAGAGCTTGTTTAAAAACAAATGTGAATAATAAATTAAGCATCAGTCAATATTTCA
>RYWL01000095.1 GCA_003979155.1 Muribaculaceae bacterium | reverse complement strand
CCATTATATGGCAAGCGCGCGCGGCTATTTTGAACGCCACGCGCACCTATTTGTCTATTGTTTTGATTTGCTGCAGTTTACGAGAATATGTTTTACAACACAAGTTGCCTACAGCACGTTTTCGCGGTTATCTTATGTTGTCGCGTACACCGTCGAGAAATTTCTTCATCGCCGCCGAGTCGTGAGACTCTATCATCTCTCTCAGATGTTCGAGCGCGTCGGATATACGGCGCAGCTGCTCGGGAGTATTGGGGTTGAAAAGAATTTCACTAAGCAGATAATCGTCTTCGCTCATAAGGCCTCTTGCTATGGCGAGATGTCGCTTGAAAGTGGTGCCCGGCGCAGGCTGGTGCTCCATTGCCGAACCAAAGACGAGCGACGAGGCAAAGGGTATTGAAAGCGAATAGGCTATCGTACGGTCGTGCTCGTTGAAGGTGTAATGCTCGATATGCAGCCCAAGCGACGAATACAGCTTGTCGAAGAAGGCAATACCCTCGGCACAGCCTTCCGATATGATTATTGCGTTTTCATCAGCCAGATTCGACAGCGAGGCAAAAGTAGGACCGAACATGGGGTGTGTAGACACAAAGGGGAAGCCTGCGCCGACATAGAACTCCGGCAGGCCCGTTTTCACCGACGCTATATCCGACAGTATGGTATCGGGGCGCAGATGGCCGAGCACCTGCACAAAGGCCTCTATCGTATACTTTACCGTAGCTGCGTTGAGCACCATGTCGGGAGCGAACGCATCGACTTCGTCGAGACTTGAAAAGCGGTGGCAGTTATATGTGAAACGCAGGCGCTTAGGGTCGCTGTCGTAAATGGCCACATCGTGGTCAAACGAAAGAATATCGCAGAAGAACGAGCCCATTTTTCCGGCTCCGAGAATTAGAATCTTCACACTCCGCACTCCTTTCCGTCGCCGGCCGGGCTACATATTTCGAGCTGCTGACGCACCGATTCTTCGTGCACGGCAGCAAGGAAATTGCGTATAAACTCTTCCGACATATCGAGAGCCACAGCAGTATCGACGCGGTTCTGCATAAGATTGTTGTAGCGTCCGGGCTGTACGACCGGCATGCCGTGCTCGCGCTTGTAACGGCCTATGTCGCGAGCCACCGACATACGCTTGGCAAGCAGGTCGAGCAGTTCGTCGTCTATTCGGTCAATCTGTTTGCGGAGCACGCCAAGATTTTCGGTGCTCTGAATCTGCTGAGGACGGCGGAGCGAGTTTACAATATATCCGAGCGATTCGGGTGTTAGCTGCTGGGATGCATCGCTCAGAGCCTCTTCGGGATGACAGTGGCTCTCGATAATAAGGCCGTCGAAATTCATGTCGAGAGCCTGCTGCGACAGCGGCGCTATAAGCTCTCGCTTGCCGCCGATATGGCTCGGGTCGCAAATAATGGGCAGCTGCGGCAGGCGGCGGTGAAGCTCAATGGGTATGCGCCACTTAGGCGGATTACGATAGATATGCTTGCCGTAAGAGCTGAAACCGCGATGAATGGCTCCGAGGCGGCGTATGCCTGAGCCGTAAATTCGCTCCAGCGCGCCTATCCAGAGCTCGAGGTCGGGGTTTACAGGATTCTTTACCAACACGGTGAGCGAGTCGCGGCGCTCGGGAGTCAGTGAGGCGAAAATATCGGCGAGTTCCTGAACGGCAAAAGGATTGGCCGATGTGCGGGCTCCAATCCACAGCACGTCGATGCCGGCGGCAAGTGCTTCTTCGAGATGACGCGTGTTGGCAACTTCCGTTGCGGTAAGCATGCCGGTCTCCTCCTTCACCTTGCGGAGCCAGCTGAGAGCCGGAGAGCCGATGCCTTCAAAGCCACCGGGCTTCGTGCGGGGTTTCCAGACTCCGGCACGGAATATCTTGATTCCTTCTTTCGAAAGGGCACGTGCTGCTTCAAGTACCTGTGCCTCGCTCTCAGCGCTGCAAGGACCGGCGAGAATTATGGGGCTGTCGCCGAAGAGCTCGGCGTCGAACAATGGTTTCAAATCTGTTATAGACATGTCTCTATTCTGTTAAGTGCTTCGTTTAGTTTGTTTTCGGGCGCACAGAGCGATATGCGTATATATCTCTCGCCCTGCGAGCCAAATATGAATCCGGGAGTGACGAACACCCGTGCTTTGTCGAGAATTTCGTCGGCATATGCCTCGGCCGACACTTTGTCGTTGGGAATGCGTCCCCAGAGGAATAAGCCCTGCTGTCCGCCGCGACACTCACAGCCCAGAGCGTCCATTATTCTATGTGCTATAGCCTGACGGGCTCCGTATGCGGCATTTATTTCCTTGTACCATTCATCGCCCGACTGCAACGCGGCCACGGCTCCTTTCATTACGAAAAGCGGCTGTCCGGAGTCGATATTCGATTTCACACGGAGCACCCAGCCTATGTATTCGGGAGCGCCGATAAGCATGCCCACACGCCAGCCTGCCATGCTGAGGCATTTGCTGAGCGAATTAAGCTCCATGGCAACATCGGTGGCACCTTCGACCTGAAGAATGCTCTGAGGCGCGTCGTTGAGAATGAAGCTGTAGGGATTATCGTTTATGATAAGAATACCATAACGTCGGCCAAAATCGACAAGCTTGCGGAAAACGTCTTTCGAGGCCGGGGTGCCGGTAGGCATATGCGGATAGTTGACCCACATGAGTTTGATTCGTTCGAGCGGAAGCCGCTCCAACGCATCAAAATCGGGATACCAGCCGGTCTTCTCCGACAGCTCGTAATTGAATATCTCGGCGCCGGCCAGACGCGAAGCTGAGGTATAAGTCGGATATCCGGGATTGGGCACAAGTACGCCGTCGCCGGGATTGATAAAGGCCATAGAAATATTGAGTACGCCTTCTTTGGAGCCTATCAGCGGCAGTATGTTCTTGTCGGGGTCGAGCCACTCGACTCCGTAACGCTGCGAGTACCAATCCGCGAAAGCCCGCCGGAGTTCCGGTCGTCCGACAGTCATCTGATAGCTGTGAGTGTCCCGACGCTTCAGGCATGCCACAGCAGCGTCTATCGCGGCCTGAGGCGGAGGCATGTCGGGACCGCCGATGCCAAGCGACACTATATCGGCGCCTGAGGCATTGAGGGCCGCTATCTGCTTGAGTTTCCGAGAGAAGTAATACTCTGTAACCGAGTTGAGCCGATCGGCCGGTTGTATTCGCTTATCCATATACAATTATTGCTGAGGGTTTTCAACGGCACAGTATTCGCCGAGTATTTTGAAATCATTGATAAGTGGACGCACGGCCTCCACAGCCTGATGATAGCGCACGATATTGTCGAAGGTGACATCAATATAAAACCTATATTCCCACTCGCGGCCAACAATCGGTGTCGATTGTATTTTGCTCAAATTCATATCGTAGAACGACAGAATGGCAAGCACGGCCGACAATGCGCCTTTGTTATGCGGAAGGGTGAACATAAGGGAGGCCTTGTTCACATCGAGGGCAGCAGGGCCGTTTTCGTCTATCGACGTAGGGTCGGCAAGAATGAGAAAACGGGTGAAGTTGCGCTTGTTGGTCTCTATTCCGTGTGCGAGAATATCGAGTCCGTAGAGCTCGGAGGCATAGTCGCCACAAATTGCCGCATGACCCTGCATGCGCTTCTGCGATATATCGCGAGCACTGCCGGCAGTGTCGAAATACTCCACTACTTTCATCGACGGATGCTGATGAAGCCACTGCTCGCACTGCATCAATGCCATGGGATGAGAGTTTACTTCCTGCACGTCTTCGACAGTGGTGCCGGGCAATGCGCACAACACATGCGAGATGCGTTTTTTCCACTCGCCCACAATTCTGTGCTCCGAAGCGCGGAGCAGCTCGTGGTTTGCCAGAAGACTGCCGGCAATCGTATTTTCTATCGCAACAATGCCCATCAGAGAGGCGTCGTAGCGCAAGGCCTCGAAAAGTGCCGGAAAAGTATCGTATTCTACCGTATCCACCTCCATGCCGCGCGAGGCGAAGTATTCGCGGGCGGCTGCGTCGTGAAAGCAACCGGCCACACCCTGAATGGCAACGCGCTTGCGAGCCTTTGTGCCTTGTATCTGTTCTGTACTGTTCACTGGTTCTTTGTTCAAAAAAAACGAACCCGCATTAGAGCTATGCTCCGACGCGGGTCAAATATCATATTATATTGGCATCAATGCAGCCGCGTCGATTCGCTCTTACCAAAAAAGTAAAAGTAAAAATAAAACGGGTAAAAAGATGCATTGTATGTCATCGTTTGTCTCTCTTTGCGTGCAAAAGTACAG
>RYWL01000015.1 GCA_003979155.1 Muribaculaceae bacterium | reverse complement strand
ATATTGACTGATGCTTAATTTATTATTCACATTTGTTTTTAAACAAGCTCTTATATAAGTTTTTACCTGAAGTTGATATTATACGACAGTGTGAAAGCGAAATTGCGTCCGGGCATGGGATAGCGCGGCACTTGCTCATACTGCACATCGAAGAGGTCGTTGACTTCCAGCGAGGCCGACAACATGCGCCACGACCCCGAGAGCTTGAGGTCTACGTTGTTATAGGGCTTAAGCATATCGGCAGGATCGGCATACGACCACATGCGCTTCGATACATGGATATTCGACACTGTGAGCGAGTAGACGCGCCACCGGGCTATGCCGGTGACAGCACAGGAGAATGTGGGCGAGTAGCAGATGGGCTTGTTGTAGACAGTCTCGTCCGTCGGGTCGGTGCGGTTTAGGTCGCGCTGCCAGGTGAATGAACCAAGAAGCGAGAAATTCCATTGCCCGGAGGTATAGCGGCCCGAGACTGTAGAATTCATCCCCCGGCAATATGTCTTGCCGTAGTTGAGCATCGACCACAGATAAGTGCCTTTAATCGGCAGACATACAATGCGGTCGGTGATGCTGTTGATGTAAAAATCGGCCTGAACCGACGCTCCCCATGGTCCGGAGGGCGTAAAATCGTATTGTGCGCCAAAATTCCATTGTTTTGTATACTCGGGCTTCAGCCAGCGGTTTCCGGCCTGAGTGTAGTAGAGGTCGTTGAGTGTAGGCACACGGAGTATACGCTTGTACCACGCGCGCAGTTGAAGCCCGTCGATGCTATAGGCGAGCGACACCGATGGAGTCACCTTCGACAGCGGCTCGGCGGCTCCGCTCTGTGTGAAAGAATGGTCGCGATAGTGCTGATACAGAGCCGACGCGGCCAGCCGCAATCCCTTATAACCGGCCTGAACCGCCGCCACTGCCTTCTGGTCGAGGCGACGCACAGTGCTGAAGTTTTTGAGGTCGGCGCTCAGCCACGACATGCGTGCATCGTAACTCACGTTCACCGACAGCCAGTTGCGACAAGTGTAGGAGTAGGCCGCCGAGGCATATGCATCGTTCTGGCGATAGTGGTTGTCGTAGCGTGCCGTAACTGTATTGTCGGGGAAGTCGGTATTGTATCGCAGATACTCATGGGCGTACTTCATGTTGAATTTCACACTGTGGCCGGACGAAAAGGAGTGAATGTATGAGCCCTGCACAAAAAGGTCGGTGTCCCATTCGCGACCCATGTTTATATACTTGTCGGAGAGGCGGCGTACTATGCCGCCCGGGCATCCGCGCTCTGACACATAGGCATATACGTGCGACGAAAATCCGCCTTTGAACAAAGCGCCTTCCACACGGCTGTAACGGATGTCGGAGTTGTGCCGGCGTCCTACGGTATCTTCATATTGCGATTTGTATCTGAAGGGGAAGTCGCCTTTGGAGTTGAGATACTCGGCGTCGACAAAAGCCGACCAGCCCTTGCGCACACATTGGGCGTTGAGGCGCGCACGGTAGGTGTGAAAAGAGGCGACTCCGCCGAGAACGGAGAGCGAATCTGTTGTCGGACGGCGTGTTTTGAGATATACGGTAGCTCCAGAGGCGTACTCCGAGGCCGCCTGGCATGTCTCGAACTTATTGGCATTGAACAGAGATACAGACTCAAGTGTCGACAGCGAGTATTTGCCGAGGTCGACAGTACCATTCTGCGCATTGGTCAGCCTCACACCGTCGATATAGACTCCCACATGCTCCGCACCGAGCGAACGCACATTGATTGTCTTCATGCCTCCGAGACCGCCGAAGTCTTTAATCTGCACACCGGCAAAATACTTGAGTGCGTCGGCAATCGAAGTTGTCGACATGGCCTGCAACTCTTTTCCGGAGATTGTCTGCACTGTTGCAATAGGACGGCGTGCGGCTGTCACTTCCACATCCCTAAGCATATATACTGTGTCTCTTTCTTCTTCCGACTCCGCACGAGCCGGGGAGGAGACTGTGAACGACAGGAGCAGAGCCGCAAAAAGCCCCAGCCTGCCGGGAGTTTTCCTTAGAATCATCACTGATATCAACGACGTTAAAATTACTTGCAAAAGTAACTAAAAATCACGAATTTTCCTATAGCGCAGAGCAAAAAAACTCCACACTGAAAAACGTATGAAAAACAGCGTCAAAATCGTGCCGAAAATGCTTTGTGGAGAAGAGCAAAATGAGTAATTTTGTAAAATAAACCGATATACCAACCATGCGTACATATCTTGTTGCGGCATCACTGATAATTATGTCGCTAATATCCTGCAGCAGAAGCGGTTCGACACTCGACGAATATAATCTGCCTCTCTATTCGCCAGAATACGCGTCGGGCTTCTACATAACAGGAGCCGAAGGCAGAGAAAGCACTGTCGTCACGGTAACAAATCCGTGGCAGGGCGCCGACAGCGTGTCGACTTGCCTTTTCATCTCCCGAAACGGGGAAAGCACGCCGGAAGGCTTCGACGGATGCATCATCGACGGCGAGGCGAAACGTATTGTGACAATGTCGTCGTCGCATATCGCCATGCTCGACGCACTCGATGCCACTGACCGCATTGTGGGCGTATCGGGTCTGAAATTCATATCAAGCGACAATATACTGTCGCGCCGCGACAGCATAACCGATGTGGGATATGACGGAAACATAAACTACGAACTCATGCTTTCGCTCTCGCCAGACCTCGTACTCATCTACGGAATCAGTGGCGAAAGCCCTATGACATCTAAACTCAAGGAGCTCGGCATTCCGTATATGTACGTGGCCGACTATCTCGAAGAGTCGCCGCTCGGCAAGGCGGAGTGGCTTGTGGCCTTAGCCGAAATTATAGGCGACAGAGAGCGCGGCAAAAGTGTATTTTCTGTCATACCCAACAATTACAATGCTATTAAACAGCGAGTTGCAGAAGCCAACCTGCCAAAACCCGGAGTAATGCTCAACACGCCGTATAACGACATTTGGTATATGCCCTCGAACGGCAGCTATGCCATACAGCTGATTGACGATGCCGGCGGACGATTTGTATACGACAAAAATCACGGCAACGCTTCGGCGGGAATAGACATAGAGGAGGCTTACCGCCTCGCCTCAGAAGCCGACATATGGCTCTATCCGGGCATGGCCACGTCGCTCGACGAAGTAAAGACAATGGTGCCGAAGTTTGTCGACACGAAGCCCTTTGTAAACGACATGATATTCAACAACAACCTCCGGTCCACACCCAACGGCGGAAACGACTACTACGAGTCGGGTATCGTGCACCCCGACCTCATACTGCGCGACCTGGTTAAAATATTCCATCCCGAGCTGATTGACGAGGAATTTATATATCATCATCGTCTCAAATAAAAAACTGAGAAGCATACACCTACAAGAAAAAAAACGATGAGGACGCGTACTTCCACTTTTTTCATTCTGCTTACGTCGCTTACTGCGGCGCTCTTCTGCGTCGACCTCTCGGTAGGCTCGGTGTCGATACCGCTGAACGAAGTTTGGGCGGCGCTGACCGGCGGAGACTGTCGGGCTACTACGGCAAAAATCATTATCAACATACGCCTCGTAAAAGCAGTTGTAGCCCTGCTCGCCGGTGCTGCTCTCTCGGTTAGCGGCCTGCAGATGCAGACACTTTTCCGCAATCCGCTCGCCGGCCCTTACGTGCTTGGCATCAGTTCGGGAGCGAGCCTCGGCGTGGCACTCGTCATGCTCACCGGCATAGGCTCATCACTCGGAGTGGCCGGAGCGGCGTGGATTGGAGCCGGAATCATACTGCTTGTCATCGCCTCCGTAGGCCGTCGCATAAAAGATATAATGGTCATTCTAATTCTCGGCATGATGTTTTCGTCGGGAGTAAGCGCAGTGGTCCAGATACTCCAGTATATCAGTCGCGATGAAGCTCTGAAATCCTATGTCATATGGACAATGGGGTCGCTCGGCGATGTCACAGGCACGCAGCTGTGGATTCTCGTTCCGGCCGTCATAGCGGGCCTGCTGCTGGCAATAGCGACAGTGAAACCGCTCAACATGCTACTTTTCGGCGAAGAATATGCTATTACAATGGGGCTCGACATACGCCGCTGCCGCACGATTCTGTTTGTCTCCACTACCCTCCTCGCGGGCACGGTCACGGCCTTCTGCGGCCCGATAGGATTTATCGGCCTTGCCATGCCCCACGTAACACGCATGCTGTTCGGCAACAGCGACCACCGCGTTCTTGTTCCGGGCACGATGCTCTCCGGCGCGTCGATACTCATTGTGTGCGATATAATTTCGAAACTCTTCACCCTGCCAGTCAATGCCATAACCGCTCTGCTCGGCATACCGATTGTAATATGGGTTGTGATGCGCAACAAATAATGCCATGATTGAATTACAAAACTTCTCCACAGGCTATAGTGGCCGGACTCTTTTGAGAGACGCGACTGTTGTTTTCGGCAACAGCAGCCTCACAGCCCTAATCGGCCGCAACGGGTCGGGCAAATCAACACTGCTGCGCGCTATCGCAGGACTAAACCGCCACTATTCGGGCAATATTTTGCTCGACGGTCACGACCTAAGCCTGATGAAACCACAGCAACTCGCGCATACCATAGCATTTGTAAATACCGAACGAACCCGCATTGCGTCTCTGCGCTGTCAGGACGTCGTCGCCATGGGACGCGCACCCTATACCAACTGGTTTGGCCGTATGCAGGACATCGACCGTGAAGCCGTGGCGCAGGCATTGGCTTGTACGGGCATGACAGAATACGCATTGCGCACAATGGATACCATGAGCGACGGCGAGTGCCAGCGCATAATGATTGCCAGAGCCCTTGCACAGGACACACCCACGATAATTCTCGACGAACCGACTTCTTTTCTCGATTTGCCAAGTCGCTACGAGCTTGTGGCTCTGCTACGCGAACTTGCTCACAACAGTGGCAGATGTGTCTTATTCTCAACACACGAACTCGACATCGCCATGCAGCAGTGCGACAGCATCGCACTGCTCGACACACCTCAGCTGCGACACCTCCCGGCCGACGAGATGCGCCACAGCGAGTATATCGACCGACTTTTCCGCAACGACACAATACGCTTCGATGCAGAGTCGGGCACAATGAAACTCAGCTAAAGATATTTGTCGGCAAGCGCACGGTATTGAGGAGTTTTCTTAAACTCATTTACCCATACGTTGAGCGAATCAAGAAGAACAGTGTCGCCCGGAGCCACGGCCCATACCTGAAACTGATTGAATGATATAGGTGTTGAGATGTCGAGACACGGATACCGCTTCGCTATGTGGCGAGCAACCGCCTCGTTAACAACTGCTTGTTTCACTTCACCCAATGCCGTGCGAATAGCCAGATGCTCCGACGAATAACCGGGTTCGGAGACAACGACAATGCTGTCGCCCAACTCGCGAATCATATTGCGCAGACGGGTATTGAAGGGCGAGCCTTCAGCCACCCATACCGTGTCGCCAATCAGTTGCTCCTGCGACGTCACCGTTCCACGGCCACCGGCACTGTCGGCCAACTGTACAAGTACCTGTTTGTCGAGATAAATCGGCTCTGTTGTCGCAAAATGCTCTTTCAAAGTATTTGTCGACGGCAACGAAGCCACTATCATATCGTATTCTCCACGAGAAAGACTGGCAAAAGCCTCGTCGAGCGATGCAACGGGGTAAAACTCCATAGGCGCATCATGCCGTGCAGAAATGGCCCGAAGAATATTGTAATCGAATCCCTCGGCAGTATCGTTTCGCATCGTATATGTCAGCGGACTCATCTCTATTGCCACTGCTATGGTATCGCCTCCGGGCTTTACATATTCATTGACGATATCGCCCGAATTGCCGCTGCACCTTCGCACGAAACCGATGGCTCCGAGTATCACAATAATAAATGCCAGACTCACGGATGTCCGACTTTTTTAAAATATTCTTATTCATAAAAACTAAATATTCAATAGCTTGTATGTGAATTTTATATATATCTGTAATATCTCCTATCTATTAATAAACACCGCCGGCAGCAGTATAGTTGAACAGAAATGCGTATATTTGCAATTCAAAATATGAAAAGGACTCGATTAATAATATCGCTTATATTCTGCCTCGCATCTGCTTTTTACGCCGCCGCGCAGGCTCATCAGCACGAACACACGGCATCGCACAAAGAGCCGGTCGTGGCTCCGTCGTTTGCATGGAAACTATTTTCGCCCCTCGGGCTGCGCGAGCCGGCAACGATCGACACCTTGATGCTCAACTACTCGCGCCAATCAGTACCCTCAATGGTGAGCAGCGCCTACGCCACTACCGGCAATCTCGGCGCCGAAGGCATGAACATGATTTTCCATGAGCGAAAACCAATGAGCGACTTCTTCTTCCGCGATGCCCTCGAGCACTGGATGCCGACATACGACAAGATGCGGTTCTACAACACTCGCATACCAATGACCTTAGTGTCGTTCAACACCGCCGGCGGACGGGAGAACGCTCAGGAACGTCTCAGTGCCACTTTCTCCGGAAACATCAACGCCAAAGCCCAGATTGGAGCAATGGTAGACTACCTCTACTCCAAAGGCAGCTACAACAACCAGGCAACCAAAGATTTATCGTGGGGCTTATCGGGCTCGTACATAGGCGACAGATATCAGATGCAGGCCTACTTCAACCACTTCAATCTGTTGAACAAAGAAAACGGTGGTATCACAGACATGCTCTACATCACCGACCCGGCCGAAGTGCAGGGAGGCATTACGAAAGTCGACCCGAAGACAATCCCGACCAGACTCGCCTCGGCCCACACTCGACTCTGGGGCGAGGAACTCTTTGTCAACAACCGCTATAACGTGGGGTTCTGGAAAGAGGAACAAAACGAAAACGACACCACAGTGACAAGTACCTACGTGCCGGTGACATCGTTTATCTACACTTTGCGTTACAAATCGGCAAAACACCTCTTCACCGATATGAACTCAAGCGAAATCAAGGATTATTTCGACAATCTGTATCTTAATCCCGAATTTACGCGCGACCGCACTACCTACTGGGCTGTAACAAACACACTCGGAGTATCGCTGCTCGAAGGATTCAACAAATACGCCAAATTCGGCCTTGCTGCATATGTGACACATCAGGTGCGGCGCTACAACCAGACTCCCGACACACTCGACCGCAGCAATCCCGACTATGGCCTCACGCCTTTTCCAGAAGGCATAGGCAGCATTAAAGCGCGCACCACGCAGCAGCTCGCATGGGTCGGAGCTCAGCTGACAAAACAAAACGGCTCCATTCTCAAATACAACGCGACAGCCGAAATAGGTATGCTCGGCGAAGCGGCCGGAGAAATCAAAATTGACGGAAACGCCACCACGCGTTTCAAAGTTCTTGGCGACAGCGCTGACATCGAAGTTTTCGGAGCTTTTCATAACGAGCAAGCGCCATTCATGACAAAAAAATACCTGTCGAACCATTTCATATGGGACAACGACTTCGGCAAGCAGCGCACTGTGAGCTTCGGCGGCGAACTCGGGTGGGCAAAAACAGACACCCATTTACGCGCAAGCCTCTCTAACCTTCAGAATCACATATATTTCGCAGCCGACGGCATGCCTCAGCAGCACAGCGGGTCGGTGCAGATACTGTCGCTGTCGCTGAAACAGAATTTCCGCTTCAAGGCTCTCAACTGGGACAACTCCGTCACATACCAGACCACAAGCAACGACAGAGTGATTCCTCTGCCGACACTGGCCGTGTATTCAAATCTTTATTTCATTTTCAAGATTGCCACGCTACATGTTCAGCTCGGTGTCGACTGCGATTATTACACCAAATACTACTCGCCCGGATATCAGCCTGCCCTCGCCGCTTTTACCAACCAGCGCGACATGAAAGTGGGCAACTATCCTTTCTGCAACGCATATATAAACATGAAACTCAGCCGTGCACGCTTCTATGTGTTGTATTCACACATGAACAAAGGTCTGTTCGGCGGAAACAGCTACTTCTCTATGCCGTATTACCCTCTCAACCCGGCTCGGTTCCAAATGGGTATATCGGTTGACTTCGCAAACTAAAAAAATGGACGCACACGCGACGAAAAACTCCGAGAGGACTCTCTTTTCAATCCTGTTTGCAATAAGCTTCGCACATCTGCTCAACGATATGATGCAATCCATCATACCGTCGATTTACCCAATAATCAAAGACAAATACGGGTTCACATTCGGGCAGATTGGCATAATCACCTTCATTTTTCAGATGACATCGTCGTTGCTGCAGCCGCTTGTCGGCCGGCTTGCCGACCGTCGGCCGATGCCCTACGCGCTGTCGGCCGGAATGGTATTCACGCTTATCGGCATCGTTCTTCTTTCAATGGCCAATCAATTTGCGTTCATTATTCTTGCAGTAGGCGTTATCGGAATGGGGTCTTCGATATTTCACCCGGAGGCATCGCGTATCGCACAGCTCGCCGGAGGTAGAAAAAAAGGACTCGCACAATCAATCTTTCAGGTCGGAGGCAACGGCGGCAGTGCCATAGGCCCCTTGCTCGCCGCCATAATCATCATTCCCTACGGACAGCACTCCATAATATGGTTTGCGACAGCGGCATTTGTAGCCGGCATCACATTGTTGCCCGTAGGTCGTTGGTATAAAAAGATGCTGCACCGGCCTGCTTCGCGGACTATTGTCATAAGCCCGGTTGTCGCTGCATTGTCTCCGGCGAGAATCCACTGGGCAATAGTCATTCTGTGCGTGCTCACCTTCTCCAAATATTTCTACATGGCGAGCATGACAAGCTATTTCACATTTTTCCTCATCGACAAATTCGGAATCGACATCAAAGTATCGCAGCTGTGTCTTTTCGCTTTTATGGCAGCAGTTGCGGTCGGCACAATTCTCGGAGGTAGCATCGGCGACAGATATGGCCGCAAATACGTTATCTGGGCATCGATTTTAGGCGCGGCGCCTTTCACGCTGGCACTGCCGTATGTCAACTTCGCCCTCACCATAGTGCTCGCCGTGATAATAGGACTTATCATATCGTCGGCCTTCTCGGCAATACTCGTCTACGCCACCGAATTGAAGCCCGACAAAGTGGGCATGATGGCCGGTCTGTTTTTCGGACTCAACTTCGGGCTCGGCGGCATAGGCTCAGCTTTCTTTGGCTGGCTCGCCGACAAGACAAGCATAGAGTTCATCTTTCAGATAAGCACCCTGCTGCCCCTGCTCGGAATTGTCACTGTTTTCCTGCCCGACATCGACAGCAAGCGCGTCATGCGGTAGCACTCACACGAGCTTGTTGCAGTCGAAATACTTCAATGAATATAGGAGATAAAAGGCCGCACCCACAGCTTGAATCGCTGCGGTTGTCCAGAACGCTGTGGTGTAACTTATATATTCAATAAGGAAACCGCCGACAACAATTCCGATGCCCATGCCCATATCCCACGATATGAGAATCGACGAATTTGCTGTGCCGCGCTGGTCGTGCCGGGCCATATTAACAAACATATTCAACATCGCCGGATAAAGCCTCCCGTTGCCCAGGCCGATGAACAGCGCCGACAGATAGTAGGCCCACACGCCGGGCGAAAAAGCGAACAAGGCATATCCGATTGTCGACAAGACCACGCCCAAGGCGCCACTTGCCGATATCTCTCCGCGACGCAATTGTTTGCCTCCGAAGAAACGCGAAATGATGAGACCGGCCGACAGCAATGCGAAGAAAACACCCGTACCGTCGGTTATATCGAGACGTTCCTGTCCAAAAATAGCCACATAATTCTGCATCACTCCCCAGCAGAGGCCAAACATAAGTATATTCACAGCCAAGGGCCACGCCTGGCTGAGGAAGAAATGGTCGAGCGAGAGTTTAGGCTTGCCCGTAGCAAGAGCTCTCTGCGGCAATTTCACACGTGTAGTGAGCAAAAAGCCGAGAAAGGCAAGAATAAGCGATATCCAGAAAAGCAATTTGAAATTGTCGGTAGCATGATATATCCATATTCCGGCCGACGGCGCTATCGCCATGGCTACATTATTGCTCAGTCCGTAATATCCTATGCCCTCGTTGCGCCTTGACGAAGGCAACACATCGATAGCGACCGTGGAGTTGGCTACAGTTGTGGCTCCAAAGGGTATGCCGTGCATGGTGCGCACTATAGCAAACATAAGCAAGGTGCCGGCTCCTATATAACCGGTAAAACACAGAAAAAAGAAGAAAAAACAGAGCGAGAGTACTTTGCGCCGATTGAACGAGTCTACAAAAAATCCGCTGAACGGACGAATGAGAAGTGTTGCCACAACATAACCCGACAAAACAAGACCGATAGTGTCTTTGTCGACTTTAAACTCTGCGTCGAGATATATAGGAAGGAGTGGGGTGAGAAGATAGAAAGCGAAGAAAAGCAGGAAATTGCAGAGCATCACTTTCACATACTCTCTGTTCCACAGCTTTTCAGATGGTTTATCGTTCAATTTTTTATGTATATGACCAACAAAAGATTACATGATGCTTTTCCGCCGGCAGGGGCTTCAGTTCAGTTCGCCGGTGATAAGAAAACGCGCTTCATCGGCAAGAGCCAAAGCCACTGTATGTGTGCCACCTTTCTCTGCCACGGCCAGGGCTCGTTCGGGAGCCGTCGCCACCAGATTGAACGCAAGGCGTAGGGCAACATACATATCGAAAGGCGCACGCCGGCTGTCGATGAGCATCTCGGCCAGCTCCCATGCATAAGGAGTCTTGCGCAACAGTCTGTGACAAAGCACATCGGCAACTTCAGCGGCAGGTACCGAATCAAGCCAGCGCCTTGCGTCGTCGATGCCGAATGACGACGGGTCGACAAGCATTGGCGCAAGAAGCATGCTCTCGCGCGTAGTGTTGTTAGCCCACAACGCTTCCGCAAGCTCGCGCGTGTGCGGAACTTCGGCGGCAATTTCTACGATTTGCGGCAGATTGAGCCCGAAAATAATCTTGTAAGGAAGCCCGGCCGAACGAAGAGTATCGGCTATCACGCCGTTCCTCATAGCGAAGAACCGACGCTTTACGGTCTGCATGTCGTTATATTTTTTTTCTTCCATATCTGTACCTTATTATAGGAAGTTTTTCTACTTCTTATTTTATATCACCTGCTTTTTCTTTTGCAAAATTACGCTTTCCACATAGAATATCGAATACAATGCATCCGAAAAATTCCTCGTACAAGATTTTGAAACAGCTCAAATCTAAAAATTTGTTAATTCATCATCCAACATTTGCACAATCTAAAAAGTCGTTGTAACTTTGCATCGCAAAAGGCGGGAAGCCGCCCAATGAAGCAAGGCGATTTAGTGTAGTGGCCTAGCACGCCACCCTCTCAAGGTGGAGACTCGGGTTCGATTCCCGAATTCGCTACAATCGCAAAAGAGACTCTGTCGAATGACAGAGTCTCTTTTTTATTATTTGAGTTCAGCCGGATCAGATATCGGCACCGCTGTTGTCAGAATCTTTCGAAGGAGGCACAACAACATCTGAGCCTGCAAACATTTTCGACAGATATTTCTCACGGATATTTTCGAAGAGTTCCCAGAAGTTAGGCACAAACAAGGTGCCGAGCACCGCATTGACTGCCATGCCGAACACAACGGCTGTGCCAAGCGACAGACGGCTGCCAGCACCGGCTCCTGTGGCAAAGAGCATTGGCATAACGCCGAATACGAATGCCAGCGCTGTCATCAGAATAGGTCTCAGTCGCACATTGCCGGCACTTTCAGCTGCCTGACGCACAGGCATGCCGGATTTACGGTAATCTGTGGCATACTCAACAATAAGAATCGCATTTTTGGCCGCCATGCCGAGCAACAATATTATACCAATCTGGGTATAAATGCTTATGCTCTGTCCCAGAAGGATACATCCGAGAACTGTGCCGAGAATGGCGGTTGGAGTGGTTATCACCACTGCAAGAGGGTCGGTCCATGATTCATATTGAGCGGCAAGCACAAGTATTGTTATAATCACTGCAAAAATCAGCGCCATGCTTATGCTGGTTCCCGACTCCGTTTCCTGCAGAGCCTCTCCGGTCCAGGCATATGAGAACGACGGGCCGATAGCCTTCTCCATAATTTCTTCCATAGCCTTGATGCCATTCGACGAACTTACGTGCGGAGCAAGCACGGCGTTGACCGAGGCGGTGGAGTACATATTATATCTGTTCACATTTGCTTGTCCGAGAGTCTCCTCCACAGATGCGAAAGCTGCAAACGGCACCATATCCCCTTTGTCGTTGCGGACACTGAGCTTGAGCACATCGTCGGCCTGCGAACGCGACAGAGCCGAACCGCTTATGAGCACCTCATAAGTACGGCCGAACTTGACAAAGTCGTTGACATAATTCGTACCCATGAACGACGACAATGTGCTGTAGATGCTTTCGAGCGTCAGGCCATAGAGTTTGGCACGGTCGCGGTTGATTTTCACGTTATACTGCGGGTTAGCCGCCTGATACAGCGACGTAACTTCTTTCAGCTCGGGATACTCGGCCGCCGCACGCTGTATTTCAGACACAGCCTGAGCCATCTCCTTGCTTCCGAGGTTGTTTACATCAAGAATCTGCATCTGCAGGCCCGACGATACTCCGAGGCCCGGAATTGCCGGCGGGTTCACCGAGAAAACCACAGCATCCTGCACGCTGGCGGTGATTTCCGACACTCGGGCAATCACCGACTCCACATCGTTGGCGCTACCCTTGCGCTCTTTCCATGGTTTAAGTATCACGAACATCGAACCGAGGTTGCTCGATGCGCCGCCGCCAAGAAACGAATTACCGGTAACGGAAATTACGTCTTTCACCTGTGGAAGCGAAAGCACCTTTCCCTCGACTTCTTTCATCACGCTGTCCGTGCGTTCAATCGACGCACCGGTAGGCAACTGAACCGAGGTCATGAAATAACCCATATCTTCCTGCGGAACATAACTTGTAGGCCAACGGAAGAAGCCCCAGAATGCAAGAGCGCAGAAAGCGACAAACACCAGAAAACTCAGCACCGGCTTGCGCAGCATGTGCCCAACCGTGCCGTTGTAGAAATTGCGTATTTTTTCAAATACGGTGTTGAACCAGCGGTAAATAAAGAATGTGGGCTTACGGCTTTTCGGACGCAGGAAGAGCGCACACATGGCCGGAGTAAATGTCAGTGCGTTAAATCCCGAGAATGCGGTCGACACCGCAATTGTCAGTGCGAACTGTTTGTAAAGCTCGCCTGTAATGCCCGAAATAAATGCCGTGGGAATGAATACCGACAGTAGCACCAGCACCTCGCCGACAACAGGCCCCGAAAGCTCATCCATCGCTTTTTCGGCCGCCTGCGTGGGCGTACATCCTCCTTTGGACAGGATACGCGCCACATCCTCCACCACAACTATGGCATCATCGACCACAATGGCTATGGCAAGCACAAGGCCGAAGAGTGTGAGTGTGTTGAGTGTGAAGCCCATAAGCTTCATCACGGCAAATGTGGCTATGAGCGACACCGGTATGGTAATCATTGGAATCACCACCGCACGCCAGTTCTGGAGGAAAAGAAGAATGACAAGCATCACAATCAGAGTAGTCTCAAGAAAAGTGACAAGTACTTCGTCGATAGAAGCCGACACGAAGTCGGTTGTGTCGAGAATTATTTTGTAATTGACACCTTCGGGAAAATACTCCTTAAGTTCCTCCATACGTTTTTTAACCGCCGACGCCACTTTCATGGCATTTGCTCCAGGCAACTGATACACACCGATAAGGCCGGCATCACGCCCCGACACATTTGAAATCATAGAGTAAGACTGGCTGCCCATATCCACTCGGGCAATATCCTTCAGACGCAATATGCCGCCGTCGGCGTTGGTGCGCACAACAATATTCTCAAATTCCTCGGCATCTTTAAGACGCCCGGCCGAAGTGAGCGTAAACTCAAACTGAGTGCCCGTGTCGGCAGGAGGCGCACCCACAGAGCCGGCCGAGACCTCGATATTCTGACTTGAGATAGCGGCAGAGACATCGGAGGGCGTGATTCCACGGACACGCATTTTCTCCGGGTCGAGCCACACACGCATGCTGTATTCGCCCGAGCCGAAAGCACTCACGCCTCCCACACCGTCAATTCGCGAGAGTTCGTCGACGATGCTCAGCTGTGCATAGTTGGTGAGATACAGCCCGTCATAGCGGTCGGGCACGTCGCTCTCAAGAGCGAGAAAGAGAATGATATTCGACGACCGGCCCTGCACACTAACACCCTGCTGCTTCACTGCAGACGGAAGCTGAGGCTCGGCTTCCGACACTCGGTTCTGAACCTTTACAGCAGCCATGTCGAGGTCGGTGCCGTTTTCAAAAGTAATCTGAAGAGAATACGAGCCATCGTTTCCCGACGAAGAACTCATGTACATCATGCCTTCCACTCCGTTGACCTGCTCCTCGATAGGCACACCGACGGTTTCGGCTACGGTCTGGGCATCGGCACCCGGATACGAAGCCGAAACAAAGATTGTAGGAGGTGTAATATCGGGATACTGTGCCACCGGAAGCAACTTCACAGTAATTAATCCTGCCAGTATCATCAGGATTGCAAGCACCGTGGCAAATATGGGGCGCTGGATAAAAAATTTGCTGAACATAATACGCCGCTAAGTTTATTTGACAACTACAGGTTTCACCTCAAGTCCGTCGCGCACCTTCATGAGAGCCTTTGTAACATAGCGGTCTTTGACTGTTATGCCAGAATTGACAATACGGAGCGAATCGCGCACAAGGTCACCAATCTTTATAGGTGTGTAAACGACTTTGTCGGAGTCATTGACCACATATACATATTTCCCAAGCTGGTCGGTGCCGATTGCAGCATCTTTAATGAGTATTGCATCGGGGTCGGCCTCATAAGGAAGCTTGATGCTGGCATACATGCCGCTTTTCAACTCATAATCTGGGTTTGCCAGAGCTGCCTTAAGCTCCATTGTACCGGTTGACGTGTCGATATTGGGGGCCTCATATGAGAGAACTCCGTAATAAGGACGGCTGAGATTCTCTGAGAATGATATGGGAATATGCTTGTAGTCTATCAGCCCCGACTCGATATTTTTTCGCAGTTGCCCGAGCGCATTATCGTCGTCGATGGCAAAAACAGCATCCATATTGTCGTCCATATATATTGTGGCAAGTTCGACCGGAGAAGCTTCTCCGCCGACAAAACCGCCTACAGAAATCTTTGTATCGGATACATGCCCGTCGAAAGGAGCCGTAACAGTGCAATACGACAGAGTGGTACGAGCCTGCTGCAGCGATGCCCGGGCTTGCTTAACGGCCGCCTTGCACTCCACGAGTGTGCTTTGCGCCTCTTTTACTTCCATCTCGCTCACGGCATCGCCCTTAAGGGCCTCCTCCATGGCATTATATCTTGTTTCGGCATATTGTAGATTGCCCTCGGCTGTCGCCAGAGCGGCTTCGGCTTTCGCCACAGCATCGCGGTAGCTCGTATCCTCAATTCGGAAAAGCACTTTGCCCTTCTTCACCAAATCGCCCGAATTATAGTTGGCAGAGAGGAGATAACCGTTCACGCGCCCCACAATCTCTACTGTCCGTCGGGCTTTGAGTGTACCCGGATATGTCTTGTAAATCATCACCGAATCCTCTGTTGGATATGCTACGTCGACGCTCATCAGCTCCGGTTTTGCAGTTGTCTGTCTATGGCATGATGTGAGCGAAAATCCTGCCGGGGCCAATGCGGCAGACAATAAAATGACACTAATTGTTTTCATATATCCGAGTGTTTTTTAGAACCCTCCGCCAAGTGATTTGTAGAGGTCAATCAGGTTGGCAAGCACTTGTCCGCGGGCGCTAACAAGATTATTCTGATAAGTAAGATAACTGAGATGTGCCTCAACCACATTGTAGAAATCGGTAAGTCCCTGCTTATACCGGTCGAGCGAAAGGACCACCGATTCGTGGCTTGAGTCGACCGCTTTCTGCACAAGGTCGATATATCTGAGTGTGGCATTATATGCCGAGAGAGCGTTGTTCACTTCCTGCACCGCCTCAATCACAGTCATATTGTAGTTGTCGACTTCGTATTTCATATTCTCACGAGCCGACGCAGTGGCGGCACGGCGGCCGAAGCCATCGAAAATAGTCCACGACAATGTCGGAGCTACAGTATATGTGAAGGCCTGACGATCGAAAACATCGCCTATATTATGTGCGGCAGTGCCGGCCGATGCCTGTAATGACAGCGAAGGAAGGTATTCGCTCTTTGCAATGCCAAGCGCGGCTGCGGCGACATCAATACTTTTCTCCGCGGCAACCACATCGGGCCTGCGGCGAATCATATCTGCCGGAATATCCGACAATACATACCGCCGGGCCGTCGGGAGCTCGGCATCTTCGTAAATACCGGACGGAAGGTTTTGGCGCTCTAATCCAAGCAGAACTGCAATAGCATTGTAATCCGCCTCTATCGACGATTCAAGCGCGGGTATGGACGATTCTGTGCCATAATACAGCGTGCTGGCCTGAGCCACATCGAGTTTCGACACCAGTTTCGTTTTATATCGTTTCTCGGTGATGGAGAGAAGCTGCTTCTGACTTGCGACATGCTCATTGGCCAAGGCAAGCTGGGCACGGTGCATCAGCAATGTGAAATAAGCAGTAGCTATCGAAGCCTGTACCGTAAGCATGGCGCCATCGAATTCGGCAGAACTAAGCTGCATCTGCTTTTTGTCGTGGTTTACCTGAGCCCTGACTTTGCCGAAAACGTCGATTTCCCAACTCATTGTCACTTCTCCTCTGAAATAAGACGTGCCGGTGGCGCTTCCTTCGCGTCCGGCTATACGTCCCGACTGACGAGACTTATTCCAACCGGCCTCCAGCCCAAGTTGTGGATACCATGCACTTTCGGCCTGGCGGACTGTCGCTTTGGCGATATCTATACGGCGCATGGCCATGCTCACATCGTAGTTGTTTGCCATACCAATGGCAATAAGCGTATCAAGGCGGCTGTCGTCAAAGCTGTGCCACCACTGCTTCGGATTCTCCCCATGGCAATAAAGCGGAGCTACAAACAGCAGAAGAGCACATACAGCGCTGCACAATGATAAACGGTACTTCATAAACAGATAGTTTTAACTACTTATTAAAACATCGGCAAAAAAAAATCTTTCAGCACAGATATTTTATTTTAACCGTATTTAACGCATCAGACAGTCACGACAGCGGCGACATACCTACCTTAAGAAATCTTAAAAAGATACACGTCAATCTACATAATTGCCTCCGTTCGGCTAATTTTCGTAACTTTGCGAGACATTTGTACATATGATAAACCAGATAATCGATAAGAAATCGATAGCCCGGGCAACCGGACTTATCAACAAGGCCAACAGAATAGTCACCGTCTGCCACACCGGGCCCGACGGCGATGCTATCGGCGCATCGTTGGCCGCTGTACACGTTTTCTCTTCAATCGGCAAAGACATAAAGGCTATTATCCCCGACAAGGCTCTCGACAACCTCAAGTGCCTGCCGGGCGCCAAAGACCTTGTCAATGCTTCGGAGCATGCCGATTTCGCAGCTAAACTTATAAAAGAAGCCGACCTCATCATCTGCCTCGACTTCAACACCATCGACCGTACCGGATGCATCGCCGATGTCGTTCAGGCAGCGAAAGCGCCAAAAATACTCGTCGACCACCACTTGAATCCAAACATCGACGCTACTGTGGTTATATCGCACCCCGAGCTGTGCGCCACTTGCAGCCTGCTGTTTTACTTCGTGTGCGGCATAGGCCTCTTCAATGAAATCGACCGCAATGCGGCCGAGTGCTTGCTCGCTGGCATAATGACCGACACCGGCAACTTCTCGTACAACTGCTCCGACCCTGATCTTTATATAATCACCGCCGAACTGGTACGAAAAGGAGCCGATAAAGAAAAACTGTACAATAAGCTGTTCAACACTTTCTCGGCAAACTGTCTGCGACTGAACTCGTATGCGATTCTCAACAAAATGGAAGTCTTCCCCGACGACCACGCTGCGCTAATCACCCTTTCACGCGACGAACTCAACAAGTTCAAATATGTGAAAGGCGACACCGAGGGGCTCGTCAACCGTCCGCTCTCAATACCCGGTATCATATACTCGTGCTTCATGCGCCAGGAAAGCGATTGCATACGCGTGTCGATGCGCAGCCGCGGTTCTTTTCCTGTAAACGAGCTCTGTGCCGACCATTACGGAGGCGGAGGACACCTCAATGCTGCCGGGGGCGAATTTTACGGCTCGCTCGACGATGCCGCCGAGCTTTTCCGTTCGCTCCTCAAGGAAAACAACAATCAATACATTGCCAATTCAAATATTAAAAATGAGAATATTTAAAACAATAGCTCTTATGGCAGCTATCGCGCTGATGGCTGTGTCGTGCAACGACAGCAAATCATATGCCGAACTTCTTGCCGACGAAGACTACTACTCAAACAACTATCTGGCCGACCAGCGCGTGGTGTCGTACATACCCGAAGATTCGGTATTCGAATACGGCCCCGACGCACCTTTCTACCGTGTCGATGCCGACGGCATGCTGTATATGAAAGTGCTCAAGCCGGGCACAAAAGACAACATGGTAGAAGATAACGAGCAGATATACTTCCGATACACACGCTACGCTCTGGCCGGATACTCCGATGGCGAGCTTCCCGCAGGCGAAGGCAACAACATAACCCTCAGCGCGGCATGGTTCCGCTTCAACAACTTCCAGATACAGTCGTCGTATACATGGGGTTACGGCATTCAGCGCCCCCTCGACTTTCTGCCTGTAGACTGCGAAGTGCTTATGGTTATAAAATCGCAGATGGGCCCCTCTTCCGAGCAGTCGAATGTGCAGCCCTATCTATACCGCCTGACATACGAGCGCCGTCAGTAACGACGGTTTTCAAAAACAAACACATTTTTCTTTCAAAATAAATTTCAATGTCTCTCATAAAATCAATATCCGGCATTCGCGGCACTATCGGCGGCCCTGCCGGCGATGGGCTTACGCCACTCGACATAGTGAAATTTACTGCGGCATATGCCAAATTCATAGCCGCTACCACTACTAAAACGAATAAAACAATTGTCGTAGGTCGCGACGCCCGTCTCTCAGGCAACATGGTGCGCGACCTCGTCACCGGCACACTCACCGGCATGGGATTCGACGTAATCGACATAGGTCTCGCCTCCACTCCCACAACAGAACTTGCCGTCACCGGTGAAAACGCTTGCGGAGGCTTGATTCTCACCGCCTCACACAACCCCATACAGTGGAACGCCCTCAAACTCCTCAATGAGAAAGGCGAATTCCTCAACGCCGAAGAAGGAGCTCAAGTGCTCCGCTTTGCCGAAGAAGAAGATTTTTCGTTCGCGACAGTACACGAACTCGGCCACGTATTCATCAACACCACATACGTACGCCGACACATAGAGCAGGTGCTCGCACTTCCTATTGTCGATGCCGACGCCATAGCCAAAGCAGGCTTCACTGTCGCTGTCGATGCGGTAAACTCTGTTGGCGGCACGATTGTCCCCGAGCTTCTAAAGGCTCTCGGAGTGAAAAATATAATAGAAATGAACTGCGAAGCCACGGGACACTTCGCACATACACCCGAACCGATTCCTGAAAATCTCACCGGCATCGCCGAACTTGTACGCGATTCAAAGGCCAATGTAGGCTTTGTGGTTGACCCCGATGTCGACCGTCTCGCCATCATTTCCGACGGAGGCAAATTCTTTGGCGAGGAATATACCCTTGTGGCCGTAGCCGACTATATCCTCAGCCACACTCCCGGAAACACGGTGAGCAACCTCAGCTCGTCGCGTGCACTGCGCGATGTCACCGCAGCACACGGCGGCCAATACAACGCGGCTGCTGTAGGCGAAGTGAATGTAACCACAAAGATGAAAGAAACAGGCGCGATTATCGGAGGCGAAGGCAATGGCGGTGTAATCTACCCTGCCCTGCACTATGGCCGCGACGCAATGGTGGGCATAGCCATTTTCCTCACCTTGCTTGCAAAATCGGGCAAGACAGTGTCGGAGCTCCGCGCCACATATCCGTCTTACGACATATACAAGACAAAAATACAGCTCACACCCGAAATAGATGTCGATGCAATTCTTGCCGAAATGAAAAATAAATTCGCCAACGAAAAAATCACCGATATCGACGGCGTAAAAATCGATTTCAGCGACTCGTGGGTGCATCTGCGCAAATCGAACACCGAACCGATTATACGCATTTACTCCGAAGCCCACAGCATGGACGAAGCCAAGAAGCTCGCCGACTCCATCAAGGCCATTATCAATGAGCTTACAAAATAAATCGGGCAAGATTATGCTTCTTTTTATAAAAAGCATTAACTTTGCACATCAATTTATAACAAACGTTTTTTATAAATTCTAAAACTGACTACTATGGCTTACGTAATTACTGACAAATGTGTCGCTTGCGGCACTTGCCTCCCCGAATGCCCCGTCGGCGCTATCTCTGAAGGCGACATTTATCACATCGACCCCGATACCTGCATCGACTGCGGCACATGTGCTTCTGTATGCCCCAGCGAAGCTATCATCCCCGGCGAATAAGCATCGGATTAAAAGTTCTAAGAGCTCCCTCTGCCCTTTATGGCGCAGAGGGAGCTCTTTTTGCGATTTAAATACAAATTTTCACAATAGCAATTTGCAAGCATTTCACCCCTCAGGCATACAAAATTCCACCTGTCATCCTTGATTTTCGACCAGCATATTTAAAAGATGTTAAATTCAGCACTTTTTGCCGCAAAACATTTGGTAAGTATATACAAAGTGCGTACTTTTGCAATGTGTTTTTCATGGTATAGATTTAAGGTTAACTGGATTGGTTGTCGGGAGACAATCAATTTTTTTTGTATATACCCGCAAACTTTGCCACAAAAGGCTCATTTATTGTCTTTTTTTGCTCTGATGCATATGTTATTGCGCAATTTTTGATAAATTTGCATCCGTTTTTGAGTAAGAAAAGAAGCAAAATAAATATATGAATATAGGAAATGTTGAGTTGGGCAACCGACCGGTAATGCTTGCCCCGATGGAGGACGTAACAGATTCTTCATTCCGCCTTATCTGCAAAGAGCAAGGCGCCGACCTCACCTATACCGAATTTGTTTCTGCCGACGCTCTTATCCGCAGTATAGCTGCCACGACACGCAAGCTGCATATCGCAGAAGGCGAACGCCCTACGGCCATTCAGATTTACGGTCGCGAAGTTGGCCCTATGGTCGAAGCGGCAAAAATTGTAGAACAGGCACATCCCGACATACTCGACATAAACTTCGGATGTCCGGTAAAGAAAGTTGCCGGAAAGGGAGCCGGTGCAGGCATGCTACGCGACATTCCGCGAATGTTAGAAATTACAAGGGCCGTTGTCGACGCCGTCAACATTCCGGTGACAGTAAAGACACGTCTGGGCTGGGACTGCAATTCGAAAATTATCGTTGACCTCGCCGAGCAGTTGCAGGACTGCGGCATAAAAGCTATCACCGTTCACGGACGCACACGCTCGCAGATGTACACCGGCGAAGCCGATTGGGACGAAATAGCACGTGTCAAGGCCAATCCACGCCTGCACATTCCCGTAATCGGAAATGGCGACATAACCACACCCGAACGGCTTGTGGAGGCATTCGAACGCTCGGGAGTCGACGGCATAATGGTGGGCAGGGCCTCTATCGGCGCTCCATGGATATTCAAAGAAATGACAGAGTATCTGCGCACGGGCGTAAAACCGGTTGTTCTGGTGTCCGAAAAATTCGCGCTTCTGCGCCGACAGATTCGTGAGAGCGTTGAACGCATCGACCAGTATCGTGGCATATTGCATATCCGCCGGCATCTGGCAGCCTCACCTCTTTTCAAATGCATTCCCGACTTCCGTCCTACACGCATCGCAATGCTCAAAGCCTCCACTCTCGACGAACTCGAAGCCGTGCTCTCACATATCGAAAACGACATCATTCCCGCTCTTCACGACACGCTATGATAAAAAAGATTTTATTCATATTGGTTTGCGCAATTCAGTTCATTCCAGTCTCGGCTGTTGTCACCGACCAAAAGCTCGATGTAAACGACTTTTCGGAACTTGTAGTTGTCGACGGTGTAAATGTAGATTATTTCTGCTCGCCCGATTCTGCAGGTATGGCAATCTTTTCATGCGAGCCCGAAATGGCTTCCCATATAATCTTCACCCATAAAAACGACCGGCTGACCATACGCACCGATGCCGATGAACAGCCGGTAGCCAATGTGCCCCGCATACGCGTTTACTCTTCGTCGCTGAGCCGCGTGGAAAACTCTGGCGACTCCACCCTCAGAGTCCACCGCGTAGTGCCGACCAACAGTTTTAAGGCCAAACAAATCGGCAACGGCACGCTAATCATCGACTATGTAGAGGCAAATCGCGTTGATGCCGGCATAACAACCGGCAAGGGCACACTGATTATAAACGGCAAAGCACAGAAGTCAACCATTACGAATGTGAGCACAGGCCTTATCGATGCATCGTCTCTACAGGTAAACGACCTCAAATGCGTGCTCTTCGGCACAGGAAACATCGAAACCAATCCTGTAGATAATCTACGTGTCTACGGAACCGGCCCTGGTGCTGTTGTCTACAACAAACTCCCCACAAAAATCACCAACCGCAGCATCGGTGTCAAAGTTCTCTCACGCGAAGAGTTCGCTGAAGCGCTAAGCGAGAAAAAAGAAAACAACTAAAAATAAGCTATTACGCCTACCAGCCTACAACAAAAAACAGCCCGGTCGCTGAAATGGAACCTCATCGACCGTATGGCCACTCAGATTCTCTATGCCGTAACAGGCATAGTGCTCGCTCGTGTACTGTCGCAGGAAGACTTCGGTCTGGTAGGAGTAGTGCTTATCTTTCAAGCTTTCGCTTCACTGCTAATCGACAGCGGATTCTCCTATGCCCTTATCCAGCGTAAGCAGCCTTCGCGACTCGACTACTCGACAGTGCTGTGGTTCAATATGGGAATCTCAATACTGCTCTACACCATTCTCGCGGTGTGCGCACCATTTATAGCTCGCTGTTTTCAGAACGACATGCGGCTTGTGCCACTTATTCGTGTGATGTGCCTTTCAATCATTGTCAATGCCTCGTTCATCGTCCAAATCAACCGCCTCATGAAGGCAATGGACGTCCGCATGGTAGCCGTATCAAACTCTATCGGCCTCATACTTGGAGGCGTCACGGGCATCGCCCTGGCCCTTACCGGAGCTGGAGCATGGGCAATAGTGTGGCAGACAATCGTGATGGGAGCCGTAAGAAGTCTCATACTGTGGAGCACATCCTCATGGCGTCCGATGATGCGCTTTTCATGGGCTCGTCTGCGCTCATACTTCGGCATCGGTTCACGCATGATGCTCACATCGTTTCTCAACACATTGTTTCTCAACATCTATTCCTTTGTAATAGGCAACCGCAACGGCCTCACCTCCTTAGGTTACTACACACAGAGCGACAAATGGAGCAAGATGGGCATCACGTCAATCACGCAGGTTCTCACATCGTCTTTCCTGCCGGCACTGTCGGCCGTGCAGGACGATGCAGAACGGTTCGAGGCAATGGTGTCGAAAATAAACCGCTTCACCAGTTACATTCTCTTCCCCGCCATACTTGGCCTCATGCTCATGGCCGCTCCCATTTTCCACACATTGTTCGGCACCAAATGGGACCCGTCGGTAATTCTGTTCCAGCTCCTGCTGCTCAGAGGCATTTTTACCGTGCTGATGTCGCTGTACAACAACTTTCTGCTCTCGCTCGGACATGGAGGAACAATAGTAAAACTCGAAGTGATACGCGACAGCCTGGCAATCATAGCGCTTGCAGCCACTTTTCCGTACATGGGCATCTCGAGACCCGACAATCTTGTACGTGGACTTGAAATCATGCTGTGGGGACAATTGGCGGCCTCTGCCCTCACCTACATCATATCACTTGCCTACACAGCACGATACACACACGTGGCAGTGAAGAGATTTATACTCGACATGCTGCCGTATCTTGCCCAGACATTACTTATAATACCTTTCATGAGTCTCGCTGCCGGTATGGCCGACACTCCGTGGCTCAAACTGGCGCTCGAAATCATCACCGGGCTGGGACTCTACATCGGAGGCAACTACATATTTAAATCTAAGATTCAGCAAGGCGTATTCAGCTACATCCGCCGCAGCCAAAAGTGAAAAGCGGCTACGAGGCCCAAAAGCATCGGGACTTCCGACCCACACTCCCGGTATGCTGCAGAATGCCTACTGAACTGTGATACGAAGACCGAACCGGCATGATTATCGCCGGCTTCACTGAATTCAAGGCCTCCTGCCATTACCGCTACAACCGGACTCACTTCATCGATGCCGAAACAAGTGAATTCATGCACACTGTTGAACTTCGCCCTTATTACCGGTTCCAATCCATGCCGATTTTACCCGACCTATACGACCCGTAAAACGAGGGTACAGACGACATCGTGATGTCTGTTGACGACGAGCCGCTTGTAGTCACAATCAAAGCGACCGCGACAACAATGATGCGGATATCCGCTATTCGCTGATTGACACGCCCCTCACCACGGCTGATGACATAGACGTCTCTCCCCTGTGGAAGTGGCTTTCGAAGGCAACCAATAGTAGAAAAAATCAGGCGATGTTAAAGATTTGCGCCCGAAATTTATTACTTTTGTAAAGAATTAATCAATCATCATAAAGATTACACCCGAGCAAATGTTAAAACAGACTATTGCCACCTTGCTTATGGCCGGCGCCGCCCTCTGCGGCAGTGCCGAACGGCCGGAACTTCACTTCAATAACGATGGCACGTTCAAAATTATCCAGTTTACCGACTTGCATATCAACGATGAAAACGAGTCGAGCAAGTTGCGCAACGACAGCACTTACCGCTTGATTGAACAGCTGGCCGAAACACAGAAACCCGATTTGCTTGTGCTCACCGGCGATTGCATATGGAATACTCGCGACGCAATTTCTCTGTGGAAGCAGCTTTGCGCGTCTCTCGAAAGCACCGGTGTTCCATATGCCATATGTTTTGGTAACCACGACGAAGAGACCGACGTAAACAACGGGCAGATTCTTGATTATCTTCTCACTCAACCCCACAATCTCACGCGCGACGATGCCGATATTTCGGGGTCGGGCAATTGTATGATTCCCATAGCAGCTTCGGCAAACGACCGCACCACGGCATCGGCCATTTACTTGATTGACTCGCACAACAATTGCAAAGACCGTTCGTTCGGCCACTATGCATGGATTAAACACGACCAGATCGACTGGTATCGCGCCACAAGCGACAGCCTCACTCAGACAAACGGAGGCATACCGGTGCCCTCTACAGCCTTTTTCCACATTCCGCTCCCCGAATTCGATACATGCCTCAAGGAGTATCCCGAAATTGGCACGAAAAAAGAAAATGTATGTGCTCCCGGCATCAACTCGGGCATGTTCGAATCAATGCTCGACAAAGGCGATATTCTCGGTGTTTTTGTCGGGCACGACCACAACAACGACTATCTGATTGATGCCAACGGCAAAATATTGCTCGCCTATGGACGAAAAAGTGGATATAATTCGGCATACGACGAGGTGCTGCCGCGTGGCGCCCGCATAATCACGGTGTACAAAGACGAGCCCCGACTCGATACGTCGCTCATCGATGATCATGGCATCCACCACCCATACACGTTCATAAAGAAAGAATTCAAAAAATAAGGGTTAAGCCCATCGACACACACTGCAGCCCGAAAGTCGGAGACTCCGACTTTCGGGCTGCGTTCTATAGCTTGGTAATAATGCAACTTCGATGTCTACGCCGGATTGCCAAACGGGAATAGCTACAACATGGAGCGTCTTCGCCACAAGCTGCTTTGTATCTACAACGCGATACAGAAGAGTTGTAAAAGACAGAACAAGACAAAATATTTTTGAAAACACTTCGAGCCCGTGGCTTGCAGCACTGAGATTATGCCCGTGCAGAGCGAACGAAAACAGTGGGCGCGCAGTGAAACGGACTTCACGGCACACCCACTGACTGTGTGATGCAAAACTTATAGTATGATAATCAAATCAAGCTGTCGGATGCAAGTGCTCTTTATCAATCTTCGGCATTCTTCTCAGCATACTCTTTAAGAAGTTTCTCCTGAATATCGCCGGGCACGAGCTCATAGCTTGAGAACTTCATTGTGAACGACGAACGGCCGCCGGTGATTGAGCTCAGCGATGTGGAGTAGCTCGACATCTCTTTGAGAGGCACGCGAGCCGAGATTTTTTCGAAACCGTTCTCCGAGTCCATGCCCATGATAATGGCACGACGTCCCTGAAGGTCGCTCATCACATCGCCCATCACATCGTGCGGCACGAGCACTTCCACATCGTACACGGGCTCGAGCACTTTGGGGTTGGCGTTGCGGAAAGCTTCGCTGAAGGCGTTGCGACCAGCAAGACGGAACGAGATTTCGTTTGAGTCAACTGGGTGCATCTTGCCATCGTAAATGCACACACGCACGTCGCGGGCATAGCTGCCGGTGAGGGGCCCCTGCTCTATGCGGTCCATAAGGCCTTTGACGATGGCCGGAATGAAGCGTGCGTCGATTGCACCGCCGACAATACAGTTGCAAACAACGAGCTTGCCGCCCCATGCGAGTGGTATTTCCTGAGTATCGCGGACATTCATCTTGTATTCCTGATTGCCGAAACGGTAGGTGTCGGGAGCCGGCATGCCTTCGGTATAAGGCTCAACGATAAGGTGTACTTCGCCAAACTGGCCGGCACCGCCCGACTGCTTTTTGTGCCTGTAGTCGGCACGTGCAGCCTTGGTAATGGTCTCGCGATAAGGAATTTTGGGTTCGTCGAAGACAATGGGAAGCTTGTCGTTGTTTTCGACGCGCCATTTAAGTGTGCGGAGGTGGAATTCGCCCTGGCCCTTGAGAATGGTCTGCTTAAGCTCTTTGCTCTGCTCCACTACCCATGTGGGGTCTTCTTCGTGCATACGTGTGAGGATGGCGCTGAGTTTCTCGGCATCGCTCTCTGTGACAGGTCGTATTGCACGCTGATACTTCGGAGCGGGATATTTGATGTAGTCGAAAGCGTATTCACATCCCTTTTCGTTGAGGGTATTGCCGGTGCGCACGTCTTTGAGCTTGACAGTAGCGCCGATGTCGCCTGCCTGAAGCTCGTCGACCTGAGTCTTAATCTGCCCGCAGACGCAGAAAATCTGGGCGATGCGCTCTTTTCCACCGCGGGTAACGTTTTCGAGGTCGACACCCGAACGGAGTGTACCCGACATCACCTTGAAGTAGCTTACCTCGCCGATATGCGGCTCAATCGTGGTCTTGAAGAAGAAGAGGCTGAGGGGGCCGTTGGGGTCGGGCTTCACTTCGTCGCCGGCAGAGTCTTTCACGGGCGGCATGTCGTCGGTAAAGGGCACCACGTTGCCGAGGAATTCCATCATGCGGCGCACGCCCATGTCTTTTTCGGCGCTCACGCAGAAAAGAGGATAAATCGAGTTGTCGATGAGCCCCTTGCGGATACCCAGACGCAATTCGTCTTCGGTAAGCGGTTTTTCGTCGAAGAATTTCTCCATGAGGGTCTCGTCGTTTTCGGCAGCGGCCTCCACGAGGGCTCGGTGATACTTGAGCGCACGGGCTTTTTCCGATTCGGGAATTTCTTCGATTGTGGGTACGCCACCATCGGGTCCCCACGAATATTTCTTCATGAGCAGCACGTCAATCATAGAGTTGAACCCTGGGCCACTTTCCAGAGGATACTGGATAGGCACAACCTTCGACCCGAATACTTCGCGAGTCTGCTCAAGTACGTTTTCATAGTCGGCTTTTTCGCCGTCGAGCTGATTGACGGCAAAAATTACAGGCTTGTTGAGTGATGAAGCGGTGCGGAAAATATTCTGCGTGCCCACTTCGACACCATACTGGCCGTTGATAAGTATCACGCCCGTATCGCACACGTTGAGTGCGGTTATCGCGGCACCTACGAAGTCGTCGGCACCGGGGCAGTCGATAAAATTGAGTTTTTTATTGAGGAATTCGGCATAGAAGACTGTAGAGAACACAGAGTAGCCATACTCTTTCTCCACAGGGAAATAATCGGATACGGTGTTTTTGGAGAGAACGGTTCCGCGACGTTTTATCACGCCACACTCGTAAAGCATAGCTTCTGCGAGCGTGGTCTTTCCCGAGCCCTTGCTTCCGAGCAGGGCAATGTTTTTGATTTCTTTCGAGGTGTAAGTTTTCATTTCACTTGGTAGTTTAGTTTAAGTGTAGTAATCGAAACCGCCCTTGAAAGCGCCTCGAGCACTGTCACGGCCTTGTTTCGGTGCGCAATTTAGAAATAATTTTTTAATGCTTGATTCAAAAAATATATGTTACACAACATAAAAATGGATTTAGCACCGCTAATTGATGCCCTAAAGGCGTTTTAACAAAAAATTGCACCGCCGTGGCACATGACACGCCCAATTTTTTGTAATTTTGGCTTGAAATTTGTTATGAGCTATTGATAAACTCATTACTTTTACCCGAATGAAAAAATTCAACGATATATCTGCGTCGAACAACGACGTAATCGACGGCGGTGTGCAACGCATCGAAATAGATTTGAGCCGCTTCGACAAACAGCCCGACCCCGAGGCCATAAAAATACTGCCGACCCGCAATCTCGTTCTGTTTCCTGACCTCACGATAAGCTTCGAGCTCGGTCGCGAATCGAGTCTTGCCCTTGCTCGTCATGCCAATTCGGAGAAAGAGCCTATAGGTATCGTATGCCAGATAAATCCCGATGAGGAAAAGCCTGCAATATCGACCGGCCTATATAAATATGGTGTAGTAGCCGATGTGCTCAATATTCTGGAGCGTCCCGACGGAGGCTTCTCGGCGCTGGTGCGCTCGCGCTCGAGATTCCGCATCATCGGACGAAGCAAGGAGAAGAGCGACAATTGTATTGTTGCTCGCATCAAAATGCTCCAGCCCGAATACGTAAAACCAGAAAGAGAATTTGAGCTCGCCTGCAACGAAATACGCAACACTGCCACCCAGGCACTCTCCGACTCCGACCCGTCGGGCCTGATGACATTCATCAAACAGCCCGATTTCAAAGACGAGACACTCGTCAATTTTCTGTGCACCAACCTGCCCTTCGACACTCAGGCAAAAAACACACTGCTCTCAAAGTCGAATCTGCTCGACCGCGCCCTCGGGCTGCTCGGCGAGCTCAACATATTCAAGGAGCGGATGGACGTGACTCGCGACATAATGAAGCGCGCACACCGCAACATGGAAGAAAACCAGAAGAACGCATTTCTCCAGAGCCAAATGGAGGCCATACGCGAAACACTCTATGGCGACGGCGATGAAAGCGATGAACTCATGGCAAAAGCCGAGGCCGCCAAGATGCCAAAAGCAGTGTTCGATACATTCAATAAAGAAATAGAGAAATTGCGCCGATATAATCCATCGTCGCCCGATTACTCTGTTCTCTACAGCTATCTCGACACGCTGGCATCGCTGCCCTGGTCAAAGAAAACGGAGTCGGACGCAACCCTCGACTCCGCCTCCGAAATACTCGAAAACGAGCACTACGGCCTCGACAAAGTAAAGGAGCGCATCATTGAGCAACTTGCCATGCTCATGCACAATCCTACCGGAAAGTCGCCCATTATATGTCTTGTTGGTCCTCCCGGTGTTGGCAAGACATCTATCGGCAAATCTATCGCCCATGCCCTGGGTCGAAAATATGAGCGCGTATCATTCGGCGGTCTGCACGACGAAGCCGAAATACGAGGCCATCGCCGCACATACATCGGAGCAATGCCCGGACGCATCATCGATGCCATAAAACGTGCCGGCGTAAACAACCCCGTGCTTGTTCTCGACGAAATTGATAAAATCGGCGCCGACTACAAAGGCGACCCGGCCGCTGCTCTGCTCGAAGTGCTCGACCCGGAGCAGAACAGCCACTTCCACGACAATTACATCGACGTAGACTTCGACCTCTCAGATGTGCTTTTCATAGCCACGGCAAACACGCTGTCGACTATCGCACGTCCGCTTCTCGACCGAATGGAAATAATCGACATTCCCGGATATCTACTCGAAGAAAAGACTGAAATCGCCCACCGGCATCTCCTGCCAAGAATTCTTAAGCAGGACGCTCTTTCGCCCGACGAGCTCCCGGTCAGCGACGAAGCAATAAAGGCCGTCATCAGCCAATATACCGCCGAAAGCGGTGTCCGCGGCCTCGAAAAGAAACTTCAGGCAATTGCACGCAAAGCCGTGCTCGCAAAAATGCGCGACAAAGAATTTCCGTCGCCGGTCATGCCCGAAGACCTATACTCACTCCTCGGCCTCGCACCCTACAATCATGACAAATACGAAGGCAACGACCTTGCAGGCGTTGTCACCGGACTCGCATGGACAGAAGTCGGCGGCGAAATCCTCACTGCAGAATCATCGCTCAGTCCCTCGAAAAACCCGACACTCATACTCACCGGCAAGCTCGGCGATGTGATGAAAGAGTCGGCGTCTATCGCCTACCAGTGGGTAAAGACACACGCCACAACACTCGGCATCAATCCCGCGCTCTTCGACAAATACTCGCTGCATGTGCACTTCCCCGAAGGTGCCGTGCCTAAAGACGGGCCCTCGGCAGGCATAACAATAGCGACTTCGATTGTGTCGACATTCCTACAGCGCAAAGTGCGTGCACGCTTAGCCATGACAGGCGAAATCACTCTCCGTGGACGCGTGCTGCCGGTCGGCGGAATTCGCGAAAAAATTCTTGCGGCAAAACGTGCCGGAATTACCGACCTCATTATGTCGCGCGAAAACAAACGCGACATCGACGATATGCCGAACCGATATCCCGACGGGCTCAACTTCCATTACGTTGACTCCGTTGAACAGGTAATCGACTTCGCCATTCTCGAGCAAGCAGCTGCAAACGCCATTCAGCTATAAACGTATACATGGAAATCAAATTCGACCACGACATACTGCAAGCCGCCCCATCGCTGGAGGTGATTCTCGTTGAAGCAAGCATTATCAATCCGCCCACAAGCAATGAGCTTTGGAAAGAAATCACCGACATGGAAGAGCAAATACACGACAACTTGCCCATAGAGCAGATTCGACACCGTCCGGCAATAGATGCGACACGCAAGGCCTATAAAGCATGCGGAAAAGACCCAAACCGCTACCGACCGAGCGCCGAAGCGCTTTGCCGACGGGCCGCGAAAAACCTCGAGCTATACCGTACTCTCACGGCCATAGACCTCATTAACTTGCTCTCGATGGCTACAGGCCACTCAATCGGCGGCTTCGATGCCGACAAAATCGACGGCAACACCCTTACCCTCGGCGTAGGTTCGGCAAACGAGCCTTACGAGGCAATAGGGCGCGGGCCGCTGAACATAGAAGGGCTTCCCGTTTACCGCGACAGAACCGGCGGAATAGGCACTCCAACATCCGACAACGAACGCACAAAACTTTCGCCCGAAACACGGCATCTCCTAATGACAATAAACATGTATGGAACAGACCCCGATTATCCTGCCGACAAAGTGGCAGCCATGACAGAACGTCTGCTGACACAATACGCCGGCGCATCGCACATAAACACACGCCTTATAAAAGCCTATGAAAATACTTGAAAACCGCGCCGGCGTAGACTCTCGCGCAATAAACGCCGCCATCGACGCACTTCGCGACGGGCAAATAATTATCTATCCAACCGACACACTCTACGCCCTCGGCTGCGATGCACTGAACAATCGGGCCATTGAGCGCCTTTGCAAAATCAAAGGAATCAATCCCGAAAAAAACACGCTGGCAATTGTCTGCGGCAGCTTGTCGCAGGCTGCAGAATATGCACGTATCGACAACAACGCATTCCGCCTCCTCAAACACTACCTCCCGGGAGCTTTCACATTCATACTTCCGGCGTCGAGCGCACTCCCCAAAATATTCAAAGGCCGAAAAACCGTTGGAATCCGAATTCCCGACAATGAAATCGACACAGCACTCGCCAGCGAACTCGGAAACCCCATAATGACAACCTCCATACCCTTCACAGAAGACACCGCCGACCCCTGGAGCATAGCCGAACTCTACAAAAACAATGGCGACATCGCACTTTGCATCGACGGAGGCGACGCAAACGACACACCCAGCACAATTATCGACACCACCGACAGCAGCACCCCCAAAATCATACGCCAGGGACTCGGAATTTTCGAGGACTAAAAACTGAACAACTGCGTCCGTTTTCACGTTATCATACCAAACAGTATTCTCCCCTGCTGAAATTCATTACATTATGGATAACTTTACTTTCTACTCCCCTACCCTCTATGAATTCGGACGCGGCGCCGAAGAAAAAGTCGGCATGCTCACTTTTCTCACCGGAGCCTCAAAAGTAATGATAGTCTACGGACGTAACTACGCAAAAAACAACGGCCTCATCGACCGTATCGCATCATCGCTCAACACCATAGGAATCGACAGCTTACAACTGCCGGGCGTACAGCCTAATCCCGACGACAAGCTCGTATACGAAGGTATACGCATCGGACGCGCCAAACACATCGACGGCCTCCTCGCCGTGGGTGGAGGCTCCGTTATCGACACCGCCAAAGCCATCGCCGCCGGAATTCCATACAAAGGCGATTTCTGGGATTTTTTCTCAGGTAAAGCCCAAGTTACCGAAGCTCTGCCCGTTGGCGTAGTACTCACCATACCCGGCTCAGGCAGCGAAGGCTCAGGAAACACCGTCATAACACATACAAAAGACGAAAACACCCCTCGGAAAATAAGCCTCCGTACCGACAGCATACTTAAACCGCGCTTCGCCATAATCAATCCCGAAATGACATTCACCCTTTCGGCCTACAGAACCGCCGTCGGCGTAGTCGACATGATGTCGCACATACTCGAACGGTACTTCTCAATCACGACAGGCGTCGGCGTGACCGACCGTCTGGCCGAAGGCCTACTCATGGCACTCATGGACGAAGCTCCAAAAGCCCTCGCCGACCCCACCGACTACAACGCCCGTGCAAACATAGAATGGGCCGGAACTCTCGCCCACAACGGTCTCACCGGTTGCGGACGCCGCGAAGACTGGGCATCGCACGCACTCGAGCACGAAATTAGCGCCATGTATCCCGAAGTAGCCCACGGAGCCGGACTCGCAGTAGTTTTTCCGGCATGGATGACATTCATGGCACACCACAAACCCTCAAAGATAGCCCAACTCGGGCGCCGACTGTTCAACATAGACATCAAAGACGACCGTAGTGCCGCCATCGAAACCGTGGCATCACTCAGAGCATATTTCACAGCCGTGCTCCATATGCCCGACTCATTCAAAGCACTTGGCATAGCAAACCCCGACATAAAACAACTTACCGCCAACCTACATGCCAATAAAGGCCCGGAAATTGGCGAATACTACCGTCTGCGACCGGCCGACACCGAACAGATTTACACACTCATGCTGGCCTCCGACCAACAGGATGCCGCACAGGAAACATCCAAAACAATGGCCGCCGAGTGATTCCAATCCACTAATCAGACAAATTTCACTACCGCTCACCAACCTCATCGGAAAAAAACAGCCGACAACAACCCTAACGCTCAAAAAACGGCCTCCGAACCCCCTTATAGGCCAAAACGCTCAAACACCTAAAAATCAGCAACATACTTCTTGACTCGAAATTTTTTTAAAAAAAGAACAAAAAAAGTATCAAAAAAATTTGGAGGATAAAAAAAAAACCTCTAACTTTGCACTGCTTTTGAGGGGGAACCCTGAGGCACAAAGGAGATTCGCTAGCTCAGCTGGTAGAGCACAACACTTTTAATG
>RYWL01000014.1 GCA_003979155.1 Muribaculaceae bacterium | reverse complement strand
CGTATTAACCGCCGACATCGACCTCGCCAGTGTTGAATTCAACGGCTTCTGCAACGACGGCAACACCTCATTCACAGGTACACTCGACGGCGCAGGCCACACAGTGAAGAACTTCAACATCGAAAGCACCGGCAACGACCAGGGCCTCTTCGGCAAGACATCGGGTGCCACCATCAAGAACATCGCTTTCGTCAACTTCACAATCAAGGCCAACAACCACGTAGGTATCATCGGCCAGGGCTCTGCTTATATCGAAAACGTTGCTATCGTAGGTCAGGTAAGCGGTAACGACCACGTAGGTCTTGTTGCCGGCGACTCTGACGGCATCGAAATTACCAACAGCTACGCTGTAGGCGCTGCCACCGCAGGTTCGCAGCTCGGCGGTTTCTTCGGCTGCACACTCGAAGGCGGCCTCACCGGGTCCTGAGGGAAGTTCGCCGTCCGAGTTACCGGCATAGATGCGGCCCTCGGATTCTTCTATAGAAGCATAGCCTTCGTCTTCGCCTGAGAGCTGCTTAACGGCTACGCTCTGGCCCCATGCGCCCATCATTACATTGTAATTCCAGAATTCGTTGCCCTCAACGTATGTGATGAGAAGGCCGTCGACAGAAGGAATGTTGAATACCTGAGAAGCTAAAGGACCATTCATCCAGCTGAGAACGGGGAGCATATAGCCTTCGCCGCCTTCAATGAACTTCCATGTATTGTCGAAGTCGAAACCGAGTGTCGAGGTGTAGAAATTTTTGCCGCGTACGTCTTCCATAGAAACGGCAGCACCGTTCTTCGAGTCGGCAGCGGCTGTTGCGGGCTCTACGCCGTTTACGAGCGAGTAGTTGGTAACGTAGTTGTTCTCAAGAGCGCATTGGCGTGCGTGCTGGTTCACAATCAGACCGTAGTTGTCGCCTGTGTTGGCTTTGTCATACGATACACCTGCTGCAAGGCAGTTGCTGATAGCCACATTGTCGGCGTCGAGGAGCGAAACGATACCGGCGAGGTTGGTGTTGCCGGCAGCTGAAACGGTGCCCGAGAATACGCACTTGTCAACAGTACCCTTGATACCAACACCGACGATACCGGCAGCCTGGTAAGAGCGTGTGTAGATAACGGCGTTGGCGAGACAGTTTTCAACACGGCCGTCACCGTCGAGCTTGCCGAGGATAGAAGCGACGTGGTCGCGACCGGCAATGTAAGAGTTGCATACAACAACGTTGCTGATGACACCGTCGGAGGTGAGAGCACCTACAACAGCTGCAACGTCGGCGTTACCGGTGATGTTTGCATTATCGAAACCGAGGTTCTTGATGAAAGTACCGTTGAACTCAGCGATGAATGCAGCTTTGTCGGTATCGGGGTTGTTGAATGTGAGGTTGCGGATGAAGTGACCCTGGCCGTCGATCGAGCCGGAGAACAGCGAGATAGGAGCGAAGTCTTCAACTTCTGCCATGTCGATGTCGGCAGTGAGAACGAAGCTGCCCTGGGGGTTCTCTTTAAGCTTGGCGATATCTGCTGCTGTAGCGATAGTAGCGTCGAAAGCTGTGGGGTTGAACACGAGGGTGAGGGTGTAGCCTGCGCAGTAGTCGTCGCCTTCGGTGGTGAGGGTAACGGTGACAGTACCGGCCTTCTTGAAGGTAACGTCTGTGCCGTCGACAGAAGCTACAGTTTCGTCGTTGGAGCTGATGCTTACCTCACGGCCATAAGTACTGATGGGAGCAAGGCTGAGCACGTTGTCAACGAATACCTCTGCGGGGATTGTGGCGGTGTGGATGTAGTCACCTGCGATGGGAAGCGACATGCCGGCGTTCACGGGATAGTTGCCGGTGTTGAGGTTCCATGCGCTGCCGAAACCGAGGTCGGTGTAAGTAGAAGCCTTTTTGAGGTCTGCTACAGAGGTGATGAAACCGTTGAAGTTTACGGGGAAAGCGCTCTGGTCAACAGCCTCCGACTGGTCGTCGCGGTTGTAGATGAGGGTAGCCTCAGAGGTGAGGTTGTCCTCAGAGACGAGGATAGAGTTTTCATTGTAAGTGTTGCCTACAATGCCGTAAGTGTTGCGGCCTTCCATCATACCGGTAAGTTTGCGGGCAGCATTTACGTTGTTTTTAACGGTGGTTGTGCCGTCTTCGACGAAAGCGACGATACCTGCGCAACTGCCGTAGGCACCTACGTAAGCTTCACCGATGAACATGTTGTTGGTAACTGTGACATTACCTTTGGTCCAGCCAACGATACCGCCGGCCTGGTACTGAGTAGCGTATACGTAAGCTGTCGAGAGACAGTTGGTAACGGTGGCCGACTGGTCGGTTTCACCGGCGTCACCGGCAACACCGCCGACGTGGTCGCGGCCATATACATAACCCGAAGTAAATACGTTGTCGATAACACCGCCGCCGAGTACACGGCCTACGGCAATACCTACGTGGTCGTTGCCGTTGGAGATGTTTGCGCCTTCGATACGTACGTTTTTGATAGTACCTGTCGATGCGCCGAAGAGACCCATGAAGCCTTCGTAGGCTGTCTGGGTAAGACCGGTGATAGTGTGGCCTTTACCGTCGAACACACCCTCAAAAGGAGCGAGAGATGTACCGATAGAGGTCCACTCCCCTGTCAGCTGAATGTCGGCGGCAAGTTCGTACTCGCCGGCGAGGTCGTTGCTAATGGCAGCGAGCTCGGCAGCGTCGTGAATCGGGGTAGCCGCAAAGGCGCCGAACGACGTTGCAAAGGCAGTTGCCAGTGCTACGAAACCTTTCAAATGTAAATGCTTTACCATGATTGATAAGGTTTTTGTTAATAATGTTGGTTTGTTATTTGATTAGTAATCTTTTCGATACTGATTGCACCTTGGCTCCGGCACATATGCCGGTGATGCGGTAGAGGTAGAGACCTTCGCCGAGGGCGAAGCTCACGTGGGAGCTGTATTCACCGGCATTGCCGTCGTTGACGGGCAAAGATATGTTCTGGAGGGCCTTGCCGGCCATGTCGTACACCTCAAGGGAGAGGGCCGACGTTCCTTCGGGCACACGGTAGCGCACTTCGGCCTCGCCGTGGCAGGGGTTCGGATAGTTGCCGAGCAGTTCGATTCCGCCCGCAGTGGCGGAAACGCTTACGTGGTCAACGCCCGACTCGTCTTTGACATGCCCGTAGAGAGCAAATTCGTAGATTCGGGCCGTATTTCCGCCACCTTGCTCGCCGGTACGCACCTGAAGGCGGAACCGACGCGCTGTGACGGGGTTTACCGATGTTAAGACATAGTTGTCTTCGTTGTCGGTGATGCTGCTGATGTTTCGCCATACGCCGCCTTCATAGTACTGCACACTGAAACTGCGGGTAATCTGGCCCATGCCTTCGATGCCGGCATTGAGAAGGGCCCAGCCGTCGACCACAACATCTTTGTCGAAGCTGTACTCAAGCCATGAGTTGGCCGATGTGGAGCACCACTTCGATGCAATGTCGCCGTCGTTGGCCTTGGCGGGGGCCTCGCTCGAGTTCACATAGGCGCTGGCAACGATTCTGTCGGGGGTGAGGCGTCCGTCGGCAAAATTGACGGATGCGCCACATTCATTGGCGGTCGGATAAGTGTGGACTTCCGATGCGACACGTACATCGTCGTGGTTGTTGTCGCTGAGCGTGGCCGCAATCAGATAGAGGCCCTTGCTGTCGGGCAAGGTGATTTGATCCACACCTTCCGGCAATGCCAATGCGTACTTATATATATAAAGGAAACCGAATGTCTCGTTTTTGGCCGTGGTGGTGTTGTGGCTGTGTGTGGCGGTGAAGGCCACTTCGTCGCGGCGATACTCCGCACCGAAGTTGAAGGCTGTCTTGGCCTGGCCTACGTAGCCGCCGTAATAAGGCACGGCAATTGTAATCGTTTCGTCGCCGGCGGTAAATGTGGCTTCGCTGCCGTCGGGCTGAGTGGAGAGTGCGAGAATATAGAGTTTGTTGTCGCCGGCGCCACGCGAGAGGGTGAGCGACTGGCCATGGCAGCTGAGTGCGTTTTTGGCTCCGCGCTCGCGGCTGCCGATAGCGAAGCTTACATCGCCGGCAATGATGTTGTCGCTCATGAGTTCGGAGGGGAAGGCCTTGCTTATGCCGACGCTGACATCGGTGATGGCTTCGTGGCCGCTCATCATGTCGGTATCGTACTCGAGAGCTACGTAATTCGATGTCGGAATGGCTGTCGGCACTTCAACTCCGGGCGATGTGAGGCGCACGGCGAAGGTTTTGGGCTGATAACGCCCTATGGCAAACGACATGCTGCGGCCATCGAAGCTCACGGGCGCGGCGTCGGCGAGGTCTTCTTCGAGACCGTTGACTTCGCGCACGGCGGCGATGTTTGCCGGGAAGTCGATTTTCACGTCAGCACGGTCTTCGCCGGTGAGTTCATAGACGCGCACGATATATTCGTCGCTGAGTTCGGCCTTCTTGAGGGCCTTGACAGCCACGTCGGGAGTATTGAGGCTTGCGAACGAGAAGTTCTTGCCCATGGCGCCTTCGTGCTTGGGTGCCTCGAAGGCCATAAGGGGCTGGTTGACCATGGCTGCCTGCTGCTGCGAAGCGGCGCTCCATGTGCCCTGATGAGGGAAGAATGCGACTGTGAAGTGGTGGTCGCCCAAATCCTGAAGCTGCTGGTATGAGTAGCTCGACGCACGTGGCGTGTGGATAAGAGAGAGGCGCAGATTGCCGGCCTGGGGCATATCCCAGCCGTATTTACCGTCATTGATTACAGTGAGACCGGTATTTACCGATGTAGGTACGTCGGCCCACTGATGCCCCTGGAATTCGTAGTGCTCCGAGTTGCTGATTCCGCGGTCTATGGTGCCGAGCGAGAGGTCGTAGGTGGCGGTTCTGGAACTCGAGCGAACCGGCACATTGAGTTTGAGCAGGGTGTTGCGGGTATTCCAGTCGACTTCACTCACCATGTCGATGCGGTCGCTGAGGGCGTTCACTATATAATAATGTATAAAGGTGCTGCCGTTTTTGCTGCGCGACACGCGGAACGACTTGCGGAGCGGGCCATCTTCGGCGACCGTAATCTCTACATTTTCGTCGACGGTGGCAACAACACTGCCGTTTACTGTCTCGTAAGTTATTTCCCATGCCGGCCATGAGTTCGACGTATCGTCGAGCATCACAAGCGATGAGTATGCCATGAGCATACGATCATTGAAAAGGTCGTAGATATTGCAGTCGCCGCGGCTGTTGAGCGTGTAGCGGTAGTTTTCGTTTGTAATCTGCCGTGCGTCTTTGTCGAGGGTGAGACCGGAGGTGAGTCTGCATTTTTCGCCGAGGCGCACATCGTAGACGGCATAACCGAGCGAGGGAACTGTTGCGGCAAAAGCCACTTTGGCTATTGAGGTCGATGCGTCGTATGAAACGAGCTGGGCAAGCACTTCGCTGCCGTCGGGAGCGAAGACGCGCACGCCTTCGGGACGCGAGGGACTTTCGAGTGTCACTTCGGCAACATCGGTGCGCTCAAAGGAGAGCGGATTATATAATACTATAGGAGTACCTTCGGCGCGGGTGTCGAGAGAAGCGGCAAAAGCGCCGGCTGCATTGATGAACACGTCGCCGAAAGTCTTGTTGGCCAGCGAGTATTCGTTCTGCGAATAGATATATGCCTTGGGAATCGACGTGCCGGTGAGGCCGTCGTGGTGCGCCTGCCAGAGGTTGTTCATCCATGCGTTGCGCAGTGTCTCTACAGGATATGCACCTGCGCCGAGCCATTCGGCGGCGACAGAAGCTTTCTCGGCAGCGTCGGCGAGAAGCTCGTTGCGACGGTTCCAGTTTTTCAGAACGGCCTGCGAGGTATATGCGCCTACACCATGCACGCGCATGGGTAATTCGTCGTTGTGCACCTTATACTTATCGTTTTTGTAAAGGGCGAGGTGCTCGAATATTTCGTCGGGCGTAGAGAGCTTCACCTTCACAGGACCCTCGGCGGCCACGCTGTAGTTGAGCCAGTAGGGAGTATTCTCGCCGTTGCCTGCATTGTCTTTGAGACCGCCGCCATGGTCGCTTCGGGGACCGACGTAGCGTATTTCGGTGGCGAGACCGTATTTACTGTAATTGTCGGATATGATTCGCTCCATTTCGGCATCGTTCGCCATATCCTTATTATACGCTTCGTGAGAATCGTAGGCCTGGGGCTTGTAGACGGCATATATCTGCGAGCCGTCTACACCCTGCCAGATGCCGAAGGGCGGCAGACTGCTGTAGATGGCCGAGCCCCACGAGAGTTTGGCGGTATGAAAACCGGTCATGCCGCAGTGAGCGGCAAGAGACGGCAGTGTGTAGGGGAAACCGAAGCAGTCGGGAAGCATAATATCGCGACCACCGCGCACACCGAATTCATTCTTATAATATACCGAGCCGTAGAGCCAGTTGCGCATAATAGCCTCGGCCGACGACACCATCACATCGTTGGCATCGACAGCACAACCCGACACATGCCAGCGGTCGGAGTCGATATAGCTCTGCAGACGCGCATACTGGGCCGGGTAATACTCTTTCATCCATTTGTAGCGGATTGCGCCTTCGAAATTAAACCGGAAATTGGGGTACTTGTCGAGCAGCGCCAAATTTTGCTCCAGCGTGTTCTTAACGTACTCATCAATAGTTGTGACAACATCCCAGTTCCATTGGGTGTCGAGATGAGAATCAGAAATAAACATCAGCGTTTTGCTATCGGCCTGTGCGGAGACCGGCATACAGGACAACAGCAAACAAGCAAGGCTAATTTCAGCTTTTTTCATCAGATTAACAGGTTTCGGTTTATTAGTTTCGAAATATGGCTCAAAATTACGTTTTATCCACTTTAGCAAGCTACGCCACAGTGTCATAAGATTCTTAAATATTGTCATAATGAGTAAAAACTGACATTTGTCATAAATTATGAAATATTTGTCACTGTTCAGTAATCTACTCTTCGACAATAGCTGGATTAGATAGCGCAAAGATAGGTACTAAATTTGAAAGTATGAAATAATGTCACTAAATTTGTGAGCGAAAAAAATCAGCTGCCCATGAAAAAACAAGTTCTAAACGCCAGAATGAGCCAGTTCTCAGACACTTACCATATCTTCATTCGTGCGATAGCCATCATATGCTGCGTCACAGTGCTACACAGTTATGATTTGTGTGCAGCGACACCTGCTCCGGATATATTCAGAGCCTCGAATACAGAATCATTGTCTAACAATTCTGTATTAATGATGGCTCAGGACGACAGAGGATTCATGTGGCTTGGCACTTACGACGGACTCAACAGATACGACGGCAAGAGCATACGCGTCTTCCGATACGAACTCGACAATCCGAAATCCCTGTCGGGAAATGTAATCAACGAGCTGCATAAAGCTGAAAAAGGCTATCTGTGGGTACTGACAACGATGGGGCTTGACAAATTCTCGACTGGCGAACTCACCGCAGAGGAGCACTACACTGAAATCAGAGGCGGCCGTCACACTCTGGTGAGCGATACTCTCGGAAATGCTTTCGCCATTTCGCCCGAGAGCAAATTCATGTACTACGACCCTATAATCAAAGACTTCCGGGCCCACGAAAAACCGGCATGGGTGGGCGAACTCGGCTACTGCCGCGGCGCGATGACTGGCAACAACACCCTGTGGCTGTTCCCCTCGGAGAATTTCGCATACAAAATACACTTCGACTTCACAGCCGGCTACGCTCCTCAGCAGGCAAAATTCACATGGCAGAAGATAAAACTCGGCGACAGTACGACGCTCGAAGCCTACGAGTCGTCGCGCGGATACTACCTGCTCACCAAGGAGGGCGACCTGAGTTACCACGACGAAATTTCGCGCAACGTGAGGCAAATCCGTAATATCAAAAACGAGATGCTGCGCTACGGCAAAATCTCGAGAATTGTGCAGTTTGGCAACGACATAATAATCAGTTTCACCGGCAACGGCGTGATGCGGCTATGCTCCGACAACGATTATACACCCGAAATGCTATTCACCGAAGCCGGCGCATTCAGCCTGCTGCACGACAAGCGCCAGCCGCTTGTATGGGTCGCCACCGACGGCCGCGGCCTCTACAAACTATGCCACATAAATTCACGCTACAAATCGATACATTCCGCTCAGATTCCCGGCCTCACCAAACCGATTCGCACTTTCTTCACCGACGCGCACAACAATCTGTGGATAGGCACGAAAGGCGACGGTCTGATAATTCTCAACAACTACCCTACTCTGCCCGAGGAAGGACAGATTCCTCCCTCCCGAATCACACGCTACGGCAAAACACCGGGCTCGAAAGGTGATTTACCTACAAACCAGATATTTGCAATCAAGGAAAGCGTATTCACGCCGGGGAGAATATGGCTCGCAGGTGCCGGTCCGGGCATATCATACACCGACGGCGTAAAAGGAGGAATCACCAACCTCACAAGTCCAGAAATCATTGACATACACGACTTTTTCGAAGCAAGCGACACCGTATTGTGGCTCGCCTCGAGTACGCGCGGCCTCATAAGAGTGCTCACCGACGGAAACGACAAGGTGCTGAAAACCGACACATACGTATTTCGCCGCGACAAGCATATCTGCAACGAAATCTACACCCTTGCCTTCGACGGCCACAACAGTCTCTATATAGGCTGCCGCGGCGGCATAGGCATATTGCGTTTCGACATCGAAACGAACGCATACAGCCCGCTCGACGATATCAACGACCGCATTCCGGGCATCGGCGACATCATAAGCCTGGCCTACTCCGGCGACGGAAATCTATATTTCGGTTCGAGCATCGGCGGCGGCATTGTCGACTGCCGCAACCCCGGACAGCCACAGTTGAAAAAGGTACTTACGAGTAAAGACGGACTTTCGAACGACATGGTGCACTCAATCATCCCGACCGGCAACGGCGATGTTTGGCTTAGCACAAACAAAGGCCTTGCACGCTACAACACATACACATCGATACTACACAACACGAGCGGAATTTCGGGCGACATCAACGAATTCTGCGACAATTCGGGCTATATCTCGCCACACAACAACGACCTTATCTTCGGCGCACTAAATGGCATTGTATGTGTCAAAGCCGATGCCGACAACCTGAACAATAGCGACGGTTCGCCCACCGAGGTAGTATTCACCGGTCTGACAGTCAACGGATTCGACCGAAGCCCCACACCGCAGGCCACCGAAAAAGGTCTCGAACTCCGTCATGACGACGGCGTAATCACAATATCATTCGCCGCACTCGACTACATATCGGGCGACTTCATCAACTATTGGTATCAGCTCGAAGGCCTGAGCGACAACTGGATTAACCTCGGCACCACTCCCTCGGTGACATTCACCAACCTCTCGCCGGGCAATTACAAACTCCGCGTGCGATGCGAGACCGACGGCGAGCGAACCAACAACAAGGCTTTCGTACTGCCCATAAAAATAACGCCTGCATGGTATGAAACATGGTATAGCTACACATTATATATATTTCTATTCATTATAATAATAAGCCTCACTATCTTCCGCTCGCGCAACATCTACAACAACAAACGTCGCGAACTCGAGCGGCAGTTGTACGAGAAGGAGCAGGATCGCCTCTTCGCCGACCGAAAAGAATTTTTCACGAACATCACACATGAGTTCTGCTCGCCCCTGACTATGATTATGGGCATGTGCGAGACGCTCAAAAAGCAGGTTGAATCGCCTGAGAATTCAAAATTGACGCCCTACATCGACTCTCTCTACGAAAATTCAAAACATCTCAACGAACTGGTGCAGGAAATTCTTGACGTGCGATACATGGAGGAAGGAAGCCTGATTCACCTCAATATCCAGCCGATAGCTATCGAAAATGTGTTCCGCCGCTGGGTATACGGCTATGAAGAAATCGCCCGCCAGAACCATATCACATTCATCATCGAAGTAGAACACGGCGATTTGCGTTGGAACACCGATGTGTCGTGCCTCAGCAAAATTGTGATGAACCTCATGTCGAATGCCTTCAAATACACACCCGCCGGCGGCGAAATCCGTGTATCGGCGAGCCGTACGCCCGACGGCTCGCTCCAGCTGTCGGTCTACAACAGCGGACAAGGCATTTCGGAAGAAAATCTCAAACTGATGTTCAATAAATTCGCCGTATTCAACAACGTAGACACCAACAGCTACAGAGCCATGTCGTCGCGCCACGGCCTCGGCATGTTCATCTGCCATGAAATGGCAGTCAAACTCGGCGGAGATATCAAAGTTGACAGCGTCGAAGGGCAGTATGTGCGCTTCACCGTCACACTGCCGCCTATGGACATAAGAAAGGGAAGCAACGAAGAGGCCACGGCCGTACCGACCGAACAGATGCAGACTCTCGGCGACAAACCCGAAATTCTGCTTATCGACGACAACCCCGACATACTCTGGCTCGTAAGAAACATACTATCCAAGGATTACGCCCTGCGTTGCGTAAGCAACGGCAAGGAAGCACGCGAGGCAATTGACAAACATATTCCGGCGCTTATCATCACCGACATAATGATGCCCGACGAAAATGGTCTCGACTTCATAAAATACATACGCGGCAACAAATTCACACGCAACCTGCCAATTATAATTCTTTCGGCCAAGATTTCGGAAGAAGACAAAATCGAAGGCTACAACGCCGGCGCCGACGCTTATGTGACAAAGCCCTTCAACGCCGACTTCCTGCAGACACTCACGGCGCGACTGCTGCAGCGCAAGGATGCCGACAAAGACTATTACCGCTCGTCGGACAGCGCCGTCACTCTCGAAGGCGGCATGGAAATATCCAACGAAGGCAAACTCTTCTTCGATAATATCCGCAAATACATAAGCGACAACCTCGAGGACGAAAGTAAACTCACTCCGGCAGGTCTCGCACAGGCCACCGGAGTGGATATAAGGACGCTCTACCGTCGTTTCAAAAAACACACGCCCTATACTCCGAGCGAATTTGTGAAGAAATGCCGCTATGCATACGGCGCCAACCTCATTCTCACCACCGACCTCACAATACAGGAAATCATCTATCGCATCGGCATGAGCAACAAAACGGTATTCTACGCCGACTTTAAGAAAATATACGGCATGACACCGAAAGAATACCGTAATTCAAAGCAATGAGCACAAAATGTCGCTCACAAATAAGACAAGCGTACTTTGTATAGATTTTGGACTAAATATTAATGAATAATGACAAAAGGGACAAAAGCGCAATATTGTCATTATTCATTACTATATTATCAGCAATACTAACCCCAATAATACAAATAGCATCTAATTTCGCAATCAAAACCGACAACCGACCATTCATTCACAGCATGAAAGACAAGGCAAAATCAATTATTACGGCATGTGCAGGCCTTATGCTGGCTGCCAACGCCTCGGCGGTAACTTCGCCCGTCGACTACGTCAACACCCTTATGGGTACAGACTCCAAAATTTCATTATCTAACGGCAACACAGTTCCGTCGGTCGCCCTCCCCTGGGGTATGAATCAATGGATTCCTCAAACCGGCAAAATGGGCGACGGCTGGGCATATGTCTACAATTCAGACAAAATCCGCGGTTTCAAACAGACACACCGTCCGAGCCCGTGGATAAACGACTTCGGCCAGTTCTCTCTCATGCCCGTCACCGGCGGAATCCGCATCGACGAAGACCGCCGCGCTTCATGGTTCTCGCACAAGGCAGAAGACGCACGCCCCTATTACTATAGCGTATATCTCGCCGACTACGACGTCACTACAGAATTTACGCCCACCGACCGCTGCGCCTACTTCCAGTTCACCTTCCCCGAAGGCAAGGACAACTATGTGATTGTCGACGGTTACGACCGCGGCTCATGGATTAAGGTGATTCCCGAAGAAAACACAATAGTGGGCTACTCCACACGCAACAGCGGCGGCGTTACCAAAAATTTCCGCAACTATTTCGTAATCAAATTCGACAAACCCTTCGACAGCAATTGGGTTTGGGAAGAAAACGAACTTCAGCCCGGCAAAACCGAGCTCCGCGGCAACCACACCGGTGCGGCAATCGGTTTCAACACAGCGCGCAAAGAGAAAGTAGGCGCAAAAGTAGCCACCTCTTTCATCAGCCTTGAACAAGCATATCAGAACCTTAAAGAGCTCGACGGCAAATCGTTCGCTCAGACACGCGACGAAGCAAAAGCCCGCTGGAACGAGGTCCTTGGAGCAGTGAACATTGAGGACGACAACATCGACGACCTCCGCACATTTTACTCCTGCCTCTACCGCACCGTGCTCTTCCCCCACAAATTACATGAAGTCACAGCCGACGGCCGCACAGTGCACTACAGCCCCGACAACGGCAAAATCGAAGATGGTTATTTCTACACCGGCACAGGTTTCTGGGATACCTTCCGCGCACTATTCCCCCTCGTAAACCTCCTCTGGCCAGAAGAAGGTGCCAAAATTCAGGACGGCTGGCTCAGCTTCTATCGTGAGAGCGGCTTCTTCCCCGAATGGTCGAGTCCCGGACACCGCGGCTGCATGGTCGGCAACAGCTCTGCATCGGTAGTGGCCGACGCAATGCTCAAAGGCATAGGCACTCCCGGCAATGAAGAAGAGTACTTCGCCGGCATGGTTCACGGAGCCAACAACGTTCACCCCCGCGTAGCTTCGTCGGGCCGCATGGGCCACGAATACTACAACAGCCTCGGCTACGTTCCTTACGACGTGAATATCAACGAGAACGCAGCTCGCACACTCGAATATGCATACGACGACTGGTGCATCTACCAGGTTGCAAAAAAACTCGGCCGTCCCGCCGATGAAATCGCTCTCTACAAAAAACGCGCCGGCAACTACGCCAATCTCTTCGACCCCGAAACAGGTCTTATGCGCGGCAAAAACAAAGACGGCCGGTTCGCCCCCAACTTCAACCCCCTCAAATGGGGCGACGCCTTCACCGAAGGCAACTCATGGCACTACTCGTGGTCGGTATTCCACGACGTACAGGGCCTCATCAATCTCATGGGCGGCAACAAGAAATTCACAGCCCAGCTCGACAAGGTATTCGAACTTCCCCCCGTATTTGACGACAGCTACTACGGCGGCACCATCCACGAAATCCGCGAAATGCAGATTGCCGATATGGGCAACTACGCACACGGCAACCAGCCCATTCAGCACATGATTTACCTCTACAACTACGCTGCAGAGCCCTGGAAAGCCCAGTACTGGTCGCGTCAGACTATCGACAAGCTCTACCACCCCACACCCGACGGCTACTGCGGCGACGAAGACAACGGCCAGACCTCGGCATGGTATGTATTCTCCGCCCTCGGTTTCTACCCTGTCTGCCCGGCATCGGACCAGTATGTGCTCGGCGCTCCTATCTTCAAAAAAGCTATAGTAAACCTCCAGAACGGCAAGAAAGTGGAAATCACCGCCGACAAGCCTTCTTCAGAGAACTGCTATGTAAAATCGATGCGTGTCAACGGTAAGAACTACAACCACAACTACCTCGACTACGCTACCCTCACCAAAGGTGCTAAAATCAACTTCAACATGTCGGACACCCCCAATACAAGCCGCGGCATCCGTCCTGAAGACGCACCTTACTCCCTTACCAACGAGAATTAAGTTTGTTTTCCAGTTTGCTAACCGCCGAAACACATGCAAAACAGTATGAAAATAAAGCACATACTCACAGTCGGAGCCGCAATAGCTATTAGCTTTGCGGCCTCCGCCGGCGGCCATATTGCCTACGTCAACCCGATTATAGGCACTAATGGCATGGGACACACATTCCCCGGCGCATGCGCTCCCTTCGGAGCCGTGCAGCTAAGTCCCGATACAGAAAATATTCCTCACAATATCAACGGACGCTACCAGCCCGGCACCTATGCCTACTGTGCCGGTTACCAGTACTCCGACAGCACCATCGTAGGCTTCAGCCACACTCATCTCAGCGGCACGGGCCACTCCGACCTCGGCGACGTGCTGATTATGCCCACAACAGGCGAGCTGCACCTCACGCCCTCGACTGCCGACAAGCACCTCGAAGGCTACCGCTCGGCATTCAGCCACGATAGCGAAGTGACACGCCCCGGATACTATGCCGTTCACCTCGACGACTACGGCATAGACGCCGAATTCACCGCAACACAGCGCACCGGCGTACACCGCTACACCTATAAGCCCGGTACCGACCTGAGCCATATCATCCTCGACATGGATCACGGCATTTACAACTACGACGGCAAAAGCCTCTGGACATATATCCGCGTAGAAAGCCCGACTCTTATCACCGGCTACCGCATCACAAACGGCTGGGCCCGTACAAACTACACCTACTTCGCCATCGAGTTTTCGGAACCGGTGGTGAACTATGGCTACAAAGACATGGAGAAGCCCAAATACAACGGCTTCTGGCGCAAATTCGACCTTGAGCACAACTTCCCTGAAATCGCAGGCCGCAAAATCGTAGCCTACTTCGATGTCAACGTGCCCGAGAGCCGTCAGGTTGAAGTACGCGTAGCCCTTTCGGGCGTAAGCACCGACGGAGCAGTCAAAAACCTCCGCGCAGAGGCTTCGGGCCGCACATTCGACCAGATTGCATCGGCTACAGCCGCCGACTGGGAGCGCAACCTCTCAATCATCGACGCACAGGGCACCGACGACCAGCTCGCCATGTTCTACACATCGCTCTACCACACAATGATTAATCCGTCGGTATACATGGACGTCGACGGACAATATCGCGGTCTCGACCACAATATCCACCAGGCCGACGACTTCACAAACTACACAGTATTCTCAATCTGGGACACCTTCCGCGCACAGCATCCTCTGATGAACTTCCTCTTCCCCGACCGCAGCGCCGACATGGTAAAGTCGCTCATGGTTCACCAGCAGCAGAGTGTGCACAAAATGCTCCCGGTATGGTCGCACATGGCCAATGAGAACTGGTGCATGATTGGCTATCACGGCGTATCGGTTGTGGGCGACGCGCTCACAAAGGGTGCAGACATCGATGCCGACGCTGCTTTCAAAGCCATGGACGAGACAGCCAACTATCATCGCTACGAGTCGATGAAAGACTATCTGAAACTCGGCTACGTGCCTTTCGACCGCAACGGCAGCGCTGTATCTGTTACACTTGAGTACGCCTACGACGACTGGTGCCTCTACCAGCAGGCAAAGCGTCTTGGCAACGAAGCCAAAGCCAAAGAATACTACAAACGCGCCCTCAGCTACCGCAACATATTCGACCCGGCAATCGCCTTCTCTCGTCCGCGCTATAGCGACGGCAGCTGGAAAGAGCCCTACAGCATCACTCATTGCTCGGGCGAGGGCTACCTCGAAGGCAACGCCATGAACTATGCCTTCTTCGTTCCCCACGATGTCAAAGGCCTCATCGAGCAGATGGGCGGCGACAAGAAATTCATTGAGAATATCGACCGCCTCTTCACCACCGACCTCGACCCTGAAGCATATGCTGAAACTGAAGACGTGACCGCCGAAGGTCTTATCGGCACATACAACCACGGCAACGAGCCCTGTCAGAACATACCCTACATGTATGCCTGGTCGTCGCAGCCCTGGAAAACCCAGTATTGGGTACGCGAAGTGCTCAACCGCATGTACCGCAACAACATCGACGGCCTCTGCGGCAACGACGACTGCGGCCAGATGTCGGCATGGTATATCTTCTCGGCCCTCGGTTTCTATCCCGTTTGCCCCGGCACCGACCAGTATGTGCTCGGCGCTCCCTACATGCCCTACGCATGCATCCAGCTTCCAGAAGGCAAGAAACTCGAAGTGAAGGCTCCAGGCGTAAGCGACAAAAACCGCTACGTGAAGTCGGTGAAGCTCAACGGCAAGCCCTACGACAAGGCTTACCTCACGCACAGCGACCTCATGGCCGGCGGCACTATCGAATTCGAGATGTCGTCTAAGCCCAACCGCAAACGTTGTATCGCTCCCGAGACAAAACCCTACTCTATGAGCGACGAAGCAGAAATCTAAAAATTACAAACCGATAATAAACACAATCAAGGAATATGAAAACCGGCATTATCGCACTTGCGGCAGCAATGTTTATATCAGCCCCCATGCTGAGCGCTGCCAACCCCACAAATCGGCCCGCCAAATACCACGAGCCCATCAAAATAGAGAAGAAATGGCGCAAATATAACCCCGGCAAAATCAACTTCTCTATTCAGTCGCCCGAGACCGAAGGAGCCAAAATATACACCAACATCGTCAAAGACCCCGACACATACATCACCGAAAACGCACGCCGCGTGCTTCAGACCCTCTACTTCTCGCCCAAAGACAGCATACCCAACATCACCGACATCGACTATGTGGTACGCAATTTCGACGGCATCTCTTACAAGAGCGGCGGAGGCAAACGTGTGCGCATCGACTACAGCACCGACTGGATTGAAAAGAGTTTCAAAAATAACGACACCCTCAAACTCGACTACGAGACCCGCGGTGTGATTTATCACGAGCTCACTCACGCCTTCCAGCACTGCCCCGAGGGTGCCGGCGTTTACGACGGCAAGAGCCCCTGCTGGGCATTCATCGAAGGCACTGCCGATGCCGTCCGCGTTGCCTGCGGCTGCTTCGAGCAGGACTTCGCCTCGAAAGACCGTCCGCGCGGCGGCAACTGGATGAGCGGCTACCGTATCACCGGATACTTCCTCTACTGGCTCAGCAAGAACAAAGACAAGGATTTCATCCGCAAATTCAACCGTACAGCTATCGATGTTAAACCCTGGTCGTGGGACGAAGCAATGTACAGCATTCTCGGCCGCGACGAGAAAAACTCGGTGAAGAACCTTTGGGCCGAGTACATGGATGCTATCGGCGACGAGCAAGACCGTGCAAAAGCAAAACCCGTCGAATAAAAAACTCATATGACGAGCAAATTCTTATTTCTCTCTACATTCACGGCCGTGGCGCTCAGCGCCTCGGCCGTTGAAGCAGATTTGACACAGTACGTCAATCCGCTTATCGGCACCCTCGGCTTCGGCAACGTCTATCCGGGCGCACAGGTGCCATTCGGAGGCATTCAGATAAGCCCCGACACCGATACCGACGACTACGACACCGCCGCAGGCTACAAATACGACCATCCCACGATGCTCGGGTTCAGCCTCACCCACCTCAGCGGCACCGGTATCCCCGACCTCGGCGACTTCCTCTTCGTGCCCGGCAACGGCGAACTCAAGCTCAATCCGTCGACACACGAAAAACCCGACGAAGGCTACCGCTCGCGATACAGCCACGACGATGAAGAGGCTACGGCAAACTACTATCGACTTCGCCTCACCGACCCAAATGTTAACTGCGAGGCCACAGCCGCAAAACGCTCCGGCATGCTCCGTTTTACTTACGACACTCCCGGAAAATCGTGGCTCCTCGTCGACCTTAACCACACCCTGCGCAGCACCTGCGAGTGGGCAAACATCCGCATTGTAAACGACAGCACCATTACGGGCTACAAACTCGTTCGCGGCTGGGTGCCTGAGCGGCACGTTTACTTCGCCGCCACATTCTCGCGTCCGATAAAAGACGCAAGAATCTATATGGACGACAAGCCCGTGATTTACAACACCTCGCGCTTCCGCAGCGACCGTGAGACTTACGGCAAGAATGTGAAACTCGCACTCGAATTCGATGCAAAACCCGGCGAGCAGATTACGGTGAAAACCGCCGTTTCGGGCGTAAGCGCCGCAGGAGCTCTCGCCAACCTCAAAGAAATCGAAAACAAGAGCTTCGAGCAGGTTCGCGCCGAAGGAAAGTCAGCATGGAACAAACAGCTTGCCAAATTTGAAATGGAGGGCGACCAAAAGCAGAAAGAGACCTTCTACACATCGGTTTACCACGCATTCCTCCACCCCTTCATCTTCCAGGACTCCGACGGCAACTATCGCGGCCTCGACAAGAGCATCCACAAGGCCGAAGGCTTCACCAACCTCACCACCCTGTCGCTCTGGGACACATACCGTGCGCTTCATCCGCTGTTCAACCTCGTGCAGGCCGACGTGCAGGCCGACATAGCCAACTCTATGCTCGCACACTACGACCAGAGCGTTGAGCACATGTTGCCCATATGGTCGTTCTACGGGGGGGAAAACTGGTGCATGATAGGCTATCACGCCGTATCTGTTCTCGCCGACATGATTGTGAAAGACGTGCCCGGCTTCGACCGCGAACACGCTTTCAAAGCAATGGTAGAGACAGCATGCAATCCCAATTACGACTGTATACCCGACTATATAGCCAATGGCTACGTGCCTTTCGACAAAGAGAAAGAATCTGTGTCGAAAACTCTTGAATACGCCTACGACGACTACTGTATAGCAATGGCAGCCAAAAAGCTCGGCAAAGAAGACGAATACAAGCGCTTCCTCAACCGTTCGCTCGGCTATCAGACCATTATCGACAAAGGCACGGGCTACATGCGCGGCCGCGACAGCAAAGGCCAGTGGCGCACACCCTTCTCGCCCATTGCCTACGAAGGTCCAGGCTCTGTAAACGGCTGGGGCGACATCACCGAAGGCTTCACAGTGCAGTATACGTGGTATGTGCCGCAAGACGTGCAGGGACATATCAACGAAGTAGGCCGCAAGCGCTACATTCAGCGCCTCGACTCGCTCTTCATGCACGAGCTTCCCGAAGACATTCCCGGCGCACACGACATCCAGGGACGAATCGGCGCTTACTGGCACGGCAACGAGCCCTGCCACCAGGTGGCCTATCTCTACAATTACATCGGACGTCCCTGGCAGTGCCAGCAGCGCGTGCGTGAGATTGTAGACCGTTTCTACGGAAATACACCCGACGCTCTGAGCGGCAACGACGACTGCGGCCAGATGTCGGCATGGTATCTGTTCAACTGCATGGGATTCTATCCCACAGCGCCGTCGAGCAACATCTACAATATCGGTTCGCCGGCTGTGCCCGCAGTGACAATGCACATGAGCAACGGCCGCGACCTCAAAATGGTGGCCGACAACTGGAGCCCTGAGAACGTATATGTCGACAAGCTCTATGTGAACGGCAAACTCTGCGAACGCAACTACCTCACCTACGACGAAATCGCCGACGGAGCCGAGCTCCGCTTCGTGATGAGCAAAAAGCCGAACCGTCGTCGCGGCACATCGGCAAAAGCCATTCCCCCGAGCATCAGCACTCCCGGCACTACTGTAAAATACGTACAGCCCGAAAGCTGAAAACACGTCGAACCGACTCATCATACAGCTCCCTTCCGCACTCAATGCGGCGAGGGGGCTGTTTTTTTTTAACAATATAGATTAACACTCTTTGCGAAACCCGTTTATGCCCGTGAATGTTTAATCAATAAACAATTACGTTACAACTACCTAAATTCGATTCTCATGGCAACAAACGACCAGTATGCAAATAGAGCCTCAAGGAGTCTCAATGTGCACAAAGATCCCGAAAAGCTTGTCGGTCACAACGAACAAGCCCGTCTGGAAGCATATAATGAAGGCTTGGAAGAGCCTGTGCCGGCTGTGCCTGCAGACATAAGCGAAACTCCGAAATTTATAAAATATGGTGCCGCCGTACTGCTGGGTCTTGCCTTCGGCATCGGCACATATGTCTGGTATAACAAAGGGGTTCCGTCGGCTGCAGACAACACTCAGACGCTATACTCTGCGGGCACTACCGACTACAATTACTTCGGCCGACCCACATTCTACGACATCTTCTATTCCGACACCGACATACCCGCACCCTTCGGGACAATGGCATACACGCAGGGCAGCGACGCCGTGGCCGCGCAGACTGTAGATATTTCCGACGCGGCATCGGCCAATGGCAACATTGCTGCAATTCCGGTTGTAGTGTATCTTTTCCAATATGATTCGTCGAGTATTCCGGAGACAAAAGCCCTCACCGACATCGCCGGCAAGGCCGCCAAAGCAGGCATTTCGCTCGATATTAAGGCGTATACCGACGCACACGGCCGCGTAGCTTACAACAGACAGCTCAGCGAACGCCGCGCCAACGCTATCGCCGACTACCTCATTGCCCACGGCATGCCGGCATCGAAAGTAAAAATATATCCTATGGGGCCGACGAAAGCCTTCGGCAGCGATGCCGCCGACCGACGCGCCGAAATAACCCCTACCCACTGATAATCTACTATCTCATAAACAACGTCCCGGCTCTCGAACAAACCTCCGTTTTTGTCAAGAGCCGGGTATTTTTTGCAATTTCGCGTCTCGCAAAGCTCCGCGTCTTCGGGATTCAGCGTTAAATCAGATTTTTTCATTACATTTGCACATAATACTTCATACTACTTCAACCTTCCCAGACTCTGTATCACAGTGACATCAGGCATTACAAGCAACACACATCCCGACACGCCGAAGCCCAGATATGAACTTCTCGACGGTCTGCGCGGCGTTGCGGCACTTTTAGTCATATGGTTTCATTTCGGCGAGGGCTTCGCCACATCGGCTGTCGACCAAATGGTAAACCACGGCTACCTTGCCGTCGACTTTTTCTTCGTGCTATCGGGCTTTGTGCTCGGCTATGCCTACGACAACCGCTGGAAAACCGACTCGCTCACACCCGGCGGCTTCATGCTACGGCGCGTAATACGCCTGCATCCCATGGTGGTGCTGAGTGTTATTCTCGGTGCAGCTGCATATCTCCTTCAAGGGAGCGTAAAATGGGACGGGAATCCCGTTTCACTACACAGCGTAGCGCTCGCCCTCGTTTTTGGGCTCTTCCTCCTACCCACATTTCCAGGCTCGCCAAGCGACGTGCGCGGCAACAACGAAATGTTTCCGCTCAACGGCCCGAGCTGGTCGCTTTTCTTCGAATATATAGGAAGCATACTCTACGCCGTGTGGCTTCACCGACTGTCGAAACGCGCACTCCGCATCGTTGTGCTTCTGTCGGCACTCGGACTCGCGGCAATGGCGCTATTTGCATCGGAGGGCTACCGCATGAGCTTCGGTTGGTCGGCTCAGGGCACCGGTATGCTCGGCGGTTTCTTCCGCCTCTCGTTTTCGTTCTCGGCAGGACTGCTTATCTCGCGCTCATTCAAGCCCGTAAGAGTCAGAGGCAGCTTCTGGCTGTGCGCCGCAATTATCGCCGCAGTCACCCTCTGCCCCTATATAGGCAGCGAGAAAAATATTGGCAATGTAATCTACGACCTCTGCTGCACTCTGCTGGTTTTTCCGGCTCTTGTATACCTCGGAGCCTGCGGCAACACCACCGACCGACTCTCGACGGCAACCTGCCGCTTTGTAGGACAGCTCTCGTACCCCATATACATCATACACTATCCTGTGATGTACGTATTTTACGGCTGGGTGTGGAGCAACAGTCTCACTTTCGACGAAGTATGGTCCACATGCGTGGCTATTTTCTTCGGACTTATCGCAGCCGCCTGGCTTGTACTCCGCTACTACGACACACCCCTGCGCGCTTTCCTGACACGAAAATTTATCTCGCATAAAAGCGTCTAAACAGCCACACTCCTAAAAATCGCTCCTCCAACGCCGTAGCATCGGAGGAGCGACTCATTGAGGAGATTTGGAGAATGATAACGCGCTATATCATATGATTATCCTTCACAAAAAACTTCTTTGTGAAAATGCGGTGTCACCACTTCGTCGGTTGTGCGGTGCGCATAGTCGCCCTCGGTAGAAATAAATACCCAGTCGATATCGTCGAAACGGCGAAGATGTCCAGCTAAAAAGGCCTCACTCTCGGGCGAGCCAACTACAATCACACGGGCAACGCCCGCACGTCGTGCTGCATTTACAGTATCAGTGAAATACTTATGTGTCAGTTCGTTGGTATAGACGTCCTGCAAATCGTCGTTATAAGTAAGCACTGCGTCATGATAGCCTTCGAGCATTTCCTGCACGCGTTCGCTGTCCTCCACGGGCAGATGCTGAACGGTTAGACGTACGTCGTCGAGCATCACTTTTTCGGGATTGTCCACAAGAGCATTGACCGATAATCCCTTAGCGAGCAACGAACCCAATACGTCGCCGAATACATGGTTAGTAGTTCCAAGTAATGCAATTTCTTTCATAGTGGAAGTCTGATTTTTATTTTACTTAAAAACGCGCAACTTGTCTCTGTTGTTCGCACCGCTGTAAAATTCTTTCTCATATAGTCTGATTATGTGTATCTAAATAAAAAATTATACTGTCCAAAAATTTTATGCAATTTCTTAAAAATAGTTTGCATATTCAAACAGCTTTCATTACCTTTATGGCAAAATAGTCCAGATTTCTAACCAAAAAACACCACACAAGCATAAGTCATTAATAACCAACAACATCAACCAGCCTTCAACAGCCTAGCCAAAAACCAATCCTAATTATGAAAAAAAACTATTTTATCCCTTTTCAATAGCATTGGCAATTGCCATTCTATTTATGACGGCATGCTCAAGCGATGAGCCGGGCCCGGTTGACAACACATACAAAGGAGTGGAACTGACTCCTGCCGAATCAGAGATATGTGAAGCAATGGGCAAATTCAACATCGACCTTTTTCAGGCGCTCGTTGATGATGAAGATAGCAAAGAGAATCTCATTATCTCCCCGCTCAGCACGTCCATTTTCCTTTCAATGCATGCAAACTATTCTCCAGAAACGACACAAGCGCAAATATCAAAAGCGCTTGGCTCATCTAACATTGAAGTTCTGAATACATTCAATGCCAAAATGATATCGACACTCGGTATACTTGACAATACTACGACTCTGAATATTGCCAACTCCGTGTGGTATGACAGTAAGTACAGTCTCAACAATATCGTAAATCAGGCCTTGCCAAGGTATTATAATGTCGAATTCTTCCCTTGCAATCCACTTAAGTCTGACACAAAAGACTTGATAAACGGCTGGATAAAGAACAAAACCAACAATAAAATAAAGGACTTGTATGACGGGACTCCATTTACCAGTCTCGTACTCAACGCTCTCTATTTCAACGGCACATGGAAAGATGAATTCAACAAGTCACATACTTCGAAAGAAAAATTCTATGTCGGAGAAAAAATTTATATGGTCGACATGATGAAGCGAATCGATGTATACGAGGACTTGGCAAAAGGCGATAATTTCATGGCTTGTCGGCGAGAATATGGCAATGGAGCTTATTCATGCATGTTTATCTTGCCCGACGAAGACTGCGACATTAACGATTTTATAGCCAATCTTTCGTACTCAGATATCGCATCTTTGAACTTCGAAAACAGAAAATGCGATATATTTATTCCGAAATTCGAGATTCAAAAAAGAATAAATGACTTAAACGAGATATTGGAAAAACTCGGTATTTATATATAACAATCCTTTGAACGGTGGTCTGAGCAAAAATGGAGAGTCTATAATTCAAGAGGCTTATATAAACCTTGATGAAAAAGGAACAGAAGTAGCGGCAGTAACTAGTGCAATAGGAACAATAGACATCTGGGACCCAACCAAATGGCGTTTCCACCTCGACCGCCCGTTTATCTTTATGATAAACGAGACATCGACAAACGCCTGCATACTCGCAGGACGAATTTCGAAATTCAAGTAATAAAAACACTCATATCTCCAATCTCCGAAGGTCGTGGCGACACGACCTTTTTATTTGACTACAGCTTTAAGTCAATATTTTTTAATATTAATGGCAAGGACTGTGGGATTGCAAAAAATTTCGTAACTTTGGGCTGCATTTCACCTGCCAAAAGTGGGTGAGAAGTATCACTCTCTCACAATCACGTCATTATGTCGCAATTCGTACACCTTCACGTACACACCTCATACTCTTTGCTCGACGGCCTTTCTACTGTCGGCGGCCTTATCAAAAAGGCCGTAGCCGACGGCATGCCTGCGATTGCTATGACCGACCATGGCAACATGTTCGGTGCAAAACAGTTTTTCAACGACATAAAGAAGCACAACAAAAAGGTGAAAGAGTCGGTGGCAAAAGCCCGCGAAGAGCTCAGCAAGGCCGAGACAGCCAACGACCCCGAGGCCATTGAGGCCGCAAAAGCAGCAGTGGAGCGAGAGCAGCGCAAGCACCTCAAGCCCATTCTCGGCTGCGAGATGTATGTGGCAAACAACTCCCTCACCGACCGCGGCGACAAGCACGACGGTGGCCGACACCTTGTGGTACTCGCCAAAAACGAGCGAGGATACAAAAACCTTATAAAACTCGTGTCGAAGGCCTGGACAGAGGGCTTCTACAAACATCCGCGCACCGACAAAAAAGAGCTTGCAGAGCATCGCGAAGGCCTGATAATATCGTCGGCATGTCTTGGCGGCGAAGTTCCGCGTCTGCTGCAGGCCGGCGACGTCGAGGGTGCCGAGCGCTCGGTAAAATGGTTCAAAGACACATTCGGCGACGACTACTACATTGAGCTTCAGCGCCACAAAGCTACTCAGCCACGCGCCAACCACGATGTGTATGTGCGCCAGAAAGAGATTGAGCCTCAGCTCATAGCTCTGGCCCGGAAATACGACGTAAAGATAATCGCCACAAACGACGTGCACTTTATAAACGAAGACGACGCCGAAGCACACGACCGACTCATCTGTCTGTCCACCAACCATATGGTGAACGATGAAAGCCGCATGCTCTACTCAAAGCAGGAGTGGTTCAAGACATCTGCCGAGATGGAGGCGATTTTCGCCGATATTCCCGAAGCCCTTACAAATACCCTCGAAATTGCCGACAAGGTCGAAGAGTATGATATCGACCACGCCCCTATCATGCCCACATTCGCCATTCCCGAAGAATTCGGCACCGAGGAAGAATACCGCAGCCGTATCACCGAGAAAGAACTTTACGACGAATTCACACAAGATGAAAACGGCAACGTAGTAATGTCGAAAGAAGAGGGCGACAAAAAAATAGCGCGCCTGGGCGGCTACGAGAAGCTCTACCGCATCAAATTCGAGGCCGACTATCTGCGCAAAATCACCTACGAGGGCGCGGCACGTCGCTACGGCACTCCACTGGCGAAGGAAACCGACGACCGCATACGCTTTGAGCTTCATATAATGAAGACCATGGGCTTCCCGGGCTACTTCCTCATTGTGGAAGATTTCATTCGTGTGGGCAGACAGCTGGGCGTGAGTATCGGTCCCGGCCGTGGCTCGGCCGCCGGCTCGGTAGTGGCTTATTGTCTGGGCATCACACAGATTGACCCTCTGAAATACGACCTCCTCTTCGAACGCTTCCTCAACCCAGACCGTATCTCACTCCCTGATATCGATGTCGACTTCGACGACGACGGCCGCGAGACCGTGCTAAACTACGTCACCGAGCGCTACGGCGCCGCAAACGTGGCCCACATCATCACCTACGGCACAATGGCCGCCAAATCGGCCATAAAAGACGTGGCACGTGTGATGAGCTATCCGCCCTCGACATCGAATATGCTCACAAAGCTCATTCCAAAGCATATGCCGGCCGACCCCAACCGCCCAGACAAGGAGCTGAAGCCGACTGTGGAAAACTGCATAAACTATGTGCCCGAGTTCCGCACCGAGATGGACAAAGACCCCGGTGTGGCCGAAATCATGAATTTCGCCGACAAACTCGAAGGCACCATTCGCAATGTGGGCGTTCACGCCTGCGGCGTTATCATATGCCGCGACGATGTCACCGACTGGGTGCCGGTGAGCACCGCCGCCGACAAAAACGGCGACAAAATACTCGTCACTCAGTACGAAGGCCGTGTAATCGAAGATACAGGCCTCATAAAAATGGACTTCCTTGGCCTCAAAACCCTCTCAATCATTCGCGAGGCTGTGGCAAACATCAAGCAGTCGCAGGGCATAGAAGTCGACATCGACAACATACCAATTGACGACCCCAAGACCTACAAGCTATACAGCCGCGGCGCCACAGTGGGCACATTCCAGTTTGAATCGCCTGGCATGCAGCGATATCTGCGCGAACTCAAACCCACGGTGTTCGAAGACCTCATCGCCATGAACGCCCTCTACCGTCCCGGGCCTATGGAGAACATACCCGACTTCATAGCGCGCAAGCAGGGCAAGAAACCCATTGTGTATGATATTCCCGAGATGGAAGTCTACCTCAAGGACACCTACGGCATCACCGTGTATCAGGAGCAGGTGATGTTGCTCTCGCGTCTGCTCGCCGGCTTCACCCGTGGCCAGAGCGACACCCTGCGCAAGGCAATGGGTAAAAAACTTATTGAAAAGATGAACGAGCTCAAGGGCAAATTCCTATCCGGAGGCCAGGCCAAAGGCCACAAGCCCGAAGTACTCGAAAAAATATGGGGCGAATGGGAGAAATTCGCTTCCTACGCCTTCAACAAAAGTCACGCCACATGCTACAGCTGGGTAGCCTTCCAGACCGGTTATCTCAAAGCCAACTTCCCTGCCGAGTTCATGGCCGCGGTGCTGAGCCGAAACCTCGACGACATCACCAAGCTTACATTCTATATGGACGAATGCAAGTCGATGAACATTGAGGTGAAAGGCCCCGACATCAATGAGTCGTTCTCCACATTCAGCGTTGCGAAATCCGGTGTGATACGCTTCGGCCTCTCGGCAATCAAAGGCATCGGAGCCGATGTGGTGCGCAACATCATAGAGACCCGCCAGAAAGGCGGCCGCTTCAAAGACATCTACGATTTTGTGGAACGTGTGCCGGCATCGGCAATCAACCGCCGCGTGTTCGACAATCTCGTGCTCGCCGGAGCTTTCGACTGCTTCGAGGGCGTAAAACGCGAAGACCTCTCGGCCGAAGTGGGCAAACGCGGCGAGACCGTGGCCGAGCAGTTGCTCCGCTACGGCGCCCAGCATCAGAACGAAGCCCGTATGGCATCGGTATCGCTCTTCGGCTTCGATGACGAAGAGGTTCTATCCGAAAGCCGCCCCAAAATTCCGGCGGCTCCGGCATGGGACAATCTGGTGCGCCTCAACAAAGAGCGCCAGCTTGTGGGCATGTATCTTTCGGCTCATCCGCTCGACCCGTATTGGCTCGAAGTGAACTTCGGGGCGCAGATGACCGCCGCAGAGAAAAACGAAATATCATCGCCCACGCCTTCGCCCTTCACCTTCGCCGGCATGATAGTAGAAATTGAGGAGCGCAAAAGCAACAACGGCTCCTTCCACATAGTCAAGGTGGAAGACTACTCGGGCACAACCGATTTTGCTATTTTCGAAAAGCAGAGAGCCGAGTTCGCGCATCTGCTCGTAGTGGGCACCACCGTCATGGTCGTAGGCTCGTTCAAAGAGTTCACCAACCGCACCACAGGCGTGAAGAATCTTCGCTTCAGCCTCGACCGCATAATGCCCCTCGACGGCCTTTGCGGCAAGTTAATCGAAGACATCACCCTCCGCATCAACCCCTCTCAGGCATCACAGGTAATGGAACTCCTTACCGACCCCGCATTCTCGGGCGAGACCGCACAAGGCGAGCCCTCTCCCGTGCCGCTGTCGATGATGCTCTACGCCGGCGACATAGGCCGCAAGGTACACCTGTCGACATCGCTCCGCATAAGGCTATCGCGCAAATTCGTACAGACGCTCGAAGACCTCAATATCGACTACAGCATAAAGCGACACAACATCATTGCATAATCCACCTAAAAAACATAATATAATGGCTTTTCAATTCACAGACAAAAACGTAAACGAAGTAATCGCCACCGGTCAGCCCGTGGTAATCGATTTCTGGGCAACCTACTGCGCTCCCTGCATGGCAATGGCTCCCGTAGTAGATGAAATAGCCAAGGAATACGAAGGCCGCGCTGTCGTAGGCAAATACAATGTAGACGAAGAAAACGACTTCTGCTCCGAAAACGGCGTTCGTTCACTCCCCACAATCCTATTCTTCAAAAACGGAGAAAAGGTTTCCGACATCCGCCTCGTAGGCAGCCAGAAAGCCGACGCTATCCGCGCTAAAATCGACGAACTAATAGCTCGCTGAACCGGCGACAGACTTACTCGATGAAAAACATTTACACACCCGGCGACATTGAGCGAATAGTCGATGCCACTCTCGGACGCCTCGACGACATTGCCGAACTCGATACGCAGAGACAGAATCTGTGGTTCGAGCGCCGGCGTGTGTTCGTCGAGCAAGTCGGACGGCAAGTGGCTTTCGAGGTCGACGAATTCCGCGGCTCCTCGAAAGCCGAAATCATCATTTTTGCCGGCGACGGCATATGCGGCTCGTACGCCCTCTCGGCAGCTTCGCAGCTATATATGGCCGGCGCGCCGGTGAAAGCTGTTCTGTTCAATATCGGCGGCGACATGCTCATTCCCGACACTGTCAAAGCTCGCGACACTTTTGTGAAAGTCGCCGGCACTGAGGCTCTGCAGGAATTCATCAACCCGGCCGAAAGCTTCGAGATGCCCGTTATAAACCACCATACTGTGGTGATCGACGGCATATTCGGCAGCGAATACAAAAAACCGCTCCGCGGCGGATATCAGACCGTGGCACGCCTCATCAACGAAGCCAGGCCGCGAGTGGTGTCAATCGACCTCCCTTCGGGCATGACCACCGACCTCGGAGTAGGCATGATAAACCGCAACATCGTTCACGCCGACCTCACGCTCACGCTCGTAGGCCCCACGCTGTCGTTCTTCATGAACGAGAACGCCGAGCTTATAGGCCGTTGGAAGACTCTCAACGTGCCCTTCGATGCCGAAGCCATGAAAGCTGTGCGTTGCACAACTCGCATGATTGATGCCAAGGCAGTGCGTACTGTTCTGCCCGTGCGGCCTATGATGGCTTCAAAAAACGAACTCGGCAACGCACTGATTTTCGCCGGCTCATACGGCATGCTCGGTGCCGCCGTGCTTGCCACCCGCGCCGCCACTCGCTCGGGATGCGGACGCGTCACATGCCATGGCCCCAGATGCGCTTTCTTTGTGATGCAGTCGTCGGTACCGTCGGCGATGTTCACCACCGACGGCAGCGACATCGATATTCACACCTTCGAGAATCCTAACGATTGCGAGGGCGTGGCTGTCGGTCCGGGCATAGGCACCTCCGACGAGACCGTCCGCGGTCTCGAGGTATTCCTGAAAGCATGCTTCAACAAAGGCAAGCCCCTCATTCTTGATGCCGACGCACTCAACTGCATGGCATCGAAGCCATCGCTCATCGACTTCATACCGGCCCGCTCCATACTCACGCCCCATGCCGGAGAGTTCGACCGGCTTTTCGGAGCACAGAGCTCTCACGCATCACGTGTAATCAAAGCTCTCGAAATGGCCAACAGGCACAAAATCATCATTGTACTCAAAGGCCACTACACCCTCACCATATGGCCCGACGGCTCGATAGTGGTGAATTCTTCGGGTACCGAAGCCCTTGCCACAGCCGGCAGCGGCGACGTGCTCACCGGACTTATGGCCGGATTCGTAGCCATGCGACTGATGCCCGAAGTGGCAGCCGTAGCGGCAGTGTACGTCCACGGCATTGCCGGACGCATTGCGGCTCAGTCGAACGGCATACACGGCACAACTGCCGAAGACATAGCCGACGCCATTGGCCCGGCAATCGAATCTATTCTCAACCCGCGCCCGGCAGGCGCACCAACTCCACGCCAATGAAAAAGACAATCATCGCACTTGCTACCTTAGCACTTGCCGCATCGGCAACGGCACAGACTTCGACGCGTCTAAACGCCGGCAAAGCGACAGAGTACGGCCTGGTGTACTCTCTGCCTATCACAACGCTCGACATTTATCTCGAAGCCGAGCTCACGCAGCAGCATCCGGGCGAATTCTACAACTACGCGCGCCGTCATCTCGGCATCAACGATGCCATTAAAAGCGACGCCATGTCGGCAACACTCAAAAGCGTTACAATAGTGCCACGCGGCATCGCCGACCCACAGCAGCAGTGGCTGGCACAGTTCAAAAACGGAACATCGGCCTACATGACACTTTCGCCCGATAATATTCCCATGGGCATTAACGCAGAAGGCTCCACGACAATGATGCCGGTCGTTCCGGCAGCCAGCCCGGCGGCTCCGTCGCCCCTCGAAGGCGATGCTGCACGACAGGCCGTAACACAAGAAATGGCCCGCAGCGCATCCGTATCGAAGAAAGCCGAACTTGCCGCCCAGCGTATTTTCGAACTGCGTGAGACACGCTCCGACATTCTCTCCGGCCAAGCCGACAATCCGCCGGCCGACGGCGAGGCCATGAAACTCGTACTCGACAATCTGGCCGCACAAGAAGCCGCTCTTACGGCCATGTTTGCCGGCGTAAGTACAACAGGCACCGTGGTGCAGAAGGTGACATTCACCCCCGACTCAACCGGCACCGACGGCAAAGTCATAGCACGTCTTTCGGCTGTCGAAGGAATAGTAGAGCCCGACAATCTCGCCGGAGCTCCGATTACCCTCGACATAAAAGTAATCGAACGCGGCGAACTGCCGCTCACCGAGAAAGGCGAGCAGAAAGCATTCCCCAAAGGCGGCGTGGCATACCGCATTCCCGGCACGGCACAAGTGACGGTGAGCTATGCCGGACGCGCTGTGGCATCGGCCGAAGTACCACTGGCACAGCTCGGAGTCGTATTCGGCCTCAATCCCTCGCTCTTCACCGACAAACGCGACCCCTACAGCGTGACTTTCGACTCTGCTACCGGAGCCATACTCGAGCTGGCGCCAATGTCGCGCTCGGCCGAATAATCAGGGATTATAAAGGTCTTTATTAAAGAAGTCCATCACATCACGCGCTTGTTCAAGCGCAACGGCAGCCTCCGACTCAGCATCGGAGGCTGCTGCGCGTTCGTACCACTCTATTGCATCGGCTCGTCGGCCTTGTTTCCATGCAATGCGTCCGAGCATATACTGCGCCCAGGCATCGTCGGCGGAGGCTTTGAGCAACGCTGTCGCCGCGTCGAGACGATTGATATCGAAAAGACTCTTTATTTTTTCTTTATCCATACGGGTCGTTTTTTGGTAATCGGTCACTGAATCAACGCCCGGCAGCGCAGTGCGGTTTTCGCCGAGTAGCCGGAGTCGGAGGCAAATATACGCTTTTTCGCCCGAAAAGCCACTCGTGGCAAAGGTGTCATTGTCAGTGCCGTGTTAAAAATGCACCCTCGCACTGCCGCTTCTATGTTAAGGCTGTGTTAAAATGCACGACAGCGGCAAAGACTTTGGAGCATAATATGGCAATGCGGGCAAATTTTCGTAACTTTGCCGTCCAAACTGCAGGAGAATTGAAATCCCTCACCATATATATAGCGGCATTCATCACTGCCATTTGCGCCATAAGTGTCTTCGGCTCGGCAGAGACCGACGACACCCCCGATTTGTCCACCCCAAAAGGAGCGGACAGCAGCATTGCAGCCCACATCGATTCCATACTCCCCGACACAATTCTGCCGTCGGTTCTCGCCACAAGCCCCGACAGCGATTCCATGCTGGTAATTCCGGCGGCCGACGCACCGCAAGTGCAGCCGACGTCGCGCATTGTCAACACAAAAGTCGACCTCGACGCACCTGTGGTCTTCACCTCATCGGACTCGATGACCATCGTCCGCCGCGACTCGGCATTCATGTATGGCAACAGCTCCGTGACCTATGGAAACATTAAGCTCGATGCCGCCGAGATTCAGATGGACCTGAACCGCAACACGGTGTTCGCCCTCGGACGCCCCGACTCTACCGGCGAAATCACCGGTAAACCGCTCTTCAGCGAAAACGGCACCGACTACGAGGCCGCCACTATGAACTACAACTTCAAAACTTCGAAGGGATATATCAAAAACGTGGTGACTCAGCAAGGCGAAGGCTACCTCACCGGCGGCACTACGAAAAAAGCGACCGACGAAGAATTTTACATCGCCGACGGAAAATACACTACCTGCGACCACCACGACAATCCGCACTTCTATTTCCAGCTCACCAAAGCCAAGGTAAAACCAGGCAAAAACATTGTCGTAGGTCCGGCATACATGGTTCTCGCCGGCCTTCCGCTACCTCTTGCCGTGCCCTTCGGCTATTTCCCCTTTACCGACAGATATGCCTCGGGCGTGATTGTTCCGTCGTTCGGCGATGACTACAACCGCGGATTCTATCTGCGCGACGGCGGCTATTACTTCGCTATCAACGACAATATAGACCTCGCCCTTACCGGCGAAATATATACCAAAGGCTCATGGGGTCTGTCGGCTCGCTCCACTTATGCAAAGCGATATAAATTCTCCGGCAACTTCAACATGTCGTACCTCAAGACCATTACCGGCGAGAAAGGTTCGCCCGACTATGCCACACAAACCAACTTCCAGATTGTGTGGAACCATAGCCAGGACGCAAAATTCAACCCCAACATGTCGCTGTCGGCAAGTGTGAACTTCACCACATCGGGATACACACGCAACGACCTCAACTCATACTACTCTCCCTCGTTCACCGAAAACACCAAGAGCTCGAGCGTGAACATGACATATCGCTTCCCCAACTCGAAGTGGAGTCTCTCAACCACATTCAACATCGCACAGCGAACTCAAGACTCAACGCTTGCAGTGTCGTTCCCCAACGTGACACTCACCATGTCGCAGCTCTACCCCTTCAAACGCAAGAAGGCAATCGGTGCCGAACGCTGGTACGAAAAAATCAAAATTTCTTATACCGGCATTCTTCAGAACTCTCTCACAGCCAAGCAGAACGAATTTTTCAAGAAAAGCCTCATAAAAGACTGGCGCAACGGCATGAGCCACACCCTGCCCATATCGGCGACGTTCAACGTGCTCAACTACATAAACATAACCCCGTCGTTCCGTTTTGTAGACCGCATGTACACCAACAAAGTGCGCCGCAGCTGGGACACCGAAAAAAACCGCGAGCAGACCGACACCACCTACGGCTTCTATAACGTGTGGGACTTCCAGGCATCGGTGTCGATGGACACGAAAATCTATGGCTTCTTCCAACCCGTAGGCTTCCTCGCCAAAAAGATGAAGATGGTTCGCTGGGTAATCACCCCCTCGCTGTCGTTCTCGGGCGCACCCGACTTCGGCTCCAATTTCTTCGGATACTACGGCCGTTACAGCTATCTCGACTCGAGAGGTCAAGAGCAGATGCGCAAATACAGCTACTTCCAGAATGCCCTGTTCGGCGTGCCCTCGCAAGGCAAGACCGGCTCGATAACGTTCCAGCTGGCCAACAACTTAGAAATGAAAGTAAAAAGCGATAACGACTCCATAGGCGAAAAGAAAATATCGCTCATCGAGAATCTGTCGCTCTCTCAAAGCTACAATATCGCGGCCGACTCTCTGCGTTGGAGCGATATCTCATCGTCGGTAATGCTGCGCCTCACCAAAGGCTTCAACCTCAATCTCTCGGCAACATGGGACCCCTACACATACGCACTCAACGAATATGGCACGCCCGTGAAAGTGAACCGCACCCGACTTCAGGCCGGCAAAGGCTTTGCCAAACTCATGCGCACTGGCACATCGTTCTCATACACTTTCAATAACGACACTTTCAAGCGCAAAAGCAAATCTAAAACAGAAGGCGACTCGAAAGGCAAAGACCCCGACAACGACTTTGACGAATTGGGACCGGGTGCCGAATATGACCGCCGCAAACGCGAAGAGCAAGAAAAAGCATCGGAGCTGACGATGAATGCCGACGGATATGCCAAATGGGAGGTGCCGTGGAACCTGTCGGTAAACTACTCCGTCAATTACAGCTACGGCACATTCAACAAAGAAAAACTCGAATACAACAGCCGCATAACGCAAAACCTCTCGTTCTCGGGCAATCTGCGACCCACAGCGGCATGGAACTTCTCGTTCTCGGCATCATACAATTTCGACACTCACCGACTGGCATACATGAACTGCAACATATCTCGCGACCTGCACTGCTTCACCATGACAGCCAGCTTCGTTCCGGTCGGCCCATATAAGAGCTATAATTTCCATATCTCGGTAAACTCCTCGATGCTCAGCGACCTCAAATACGACAAACGCTCGTCGGTATCAAACGGCATCCGCTGGTACTGACAAGCGCCTGCATACTCTATAGAATCACACGAAGTGTTTAAGACGCCTTCGTGTGATTTTTTTATCATGGCC
>RYWL01000094.1 GCA_003979155.1 Muribaculaceae bacterium | reverse complement strand
ATATTCACCCGGCTGATTGGCCGGCTTGCTTCACGCAATGGCTCGCAATCACCAACTAAAGGCAGAATTGAAACGGTTAAATATCAAAGTAAGATGAAATTCGACAAATTTGATTTATGCAAACAGGCCGACGTGCTGCTCCCGGCATAGTGCCGGATTCTGCAACACTTAAAGTGCTGTTGCTTGGATATATGAACCGGGAGGCTTTCGACAAGGCTGTGGCGGAAAGAAAAGATATGTGACGTTTTCGTGTTCACGCCGAAAACTCTGGACAATAGGTGAGTCAAGCGCTAATTGTAAAAATAGGGGAATAGGCATAATACATGCATTTAGCGCCGTCATATAACTAAAGCAGTTCGGGAAATTTTCACTTTCCCGAACTGCTTTAGTTATTGTGTCAGACAAGTATTAGTTGAGAGCTTTGCTGATGTTGAACTTGGCAAATTCGAGGTCGTTAGCAGCCTGTTTTGCAAGTTTCGAGTCGAGGCGAACCGCCTGACGGAGGTTTGTGTTGAGCATAGACTCGTTGTTTGTGCGAGCACCGAGGATAGCCATGAGGTAGTATGTTGTGGCATCGGGGCTGTCGATAGCTGCGAGAGTCGATTTAGCCTTGCTGTAGTCTTTTGTAAGAATCTGAGCGAGGGCAGCGTTGTTGCTCTTTGTGTCGCCGAAAGCGCGTACAGCAGCCGCAGCGTCGCCGTTTTTGAGGTAGTAAACGCCGAGAGCACCACCGAGTTCTTTCACACCGGCAGCAGAGCCGAAGAGTTGGTCGGCTTTAGCGTAGTTGCCGTTGAGAAGCTCAATAAGACCGAGGTTCATAGCGGGCTCGGGATTGTTGCCCATCGAAGCGGCTTTTGTGAATGATGCTTTAGCAGCAGAGTAGTCTTTGTCGGCGTACTGAGCCATGCCGAGGTCGTTCCATGTGCGGTAGTCGTTGGGGTAGAGGCGAGCGGCTGTGTCGTAGATTTTGAGTTTCTGGTTGTTGTCGTCGGTGAGCGAAGCGGCGTAGAGAATTTCTTCAACGTTGAGCTTCGAGGGGTCGGTAGCGAAGAGCTGTTTGATTTCTTCGTCGCTCTTGCCGATAACGTTTACAGAAGCTGTGATGCGCGAGTAGCGGAGCTGAGGAAGAATTTCGTCGGCGAGCTGCTCGAATACATTGGAGATATTGCGGATTTCACGTTCGCGCTGTTCGGGGTCTTTGTACATCGAGAGAACGCTGAGAATGAGGTCTTTGTCCTGGATGTTGCTCTGCTGAACGAGTTTCTGGAAGCCTTCCCAGTCCTGAGCGGTGAACTGGGCAGTGAGTTCGCCGAATTCAGTGATTTTATCTTTTTTGAGCTGCTTCTGCATGTAGTCTTTGGTGTTTTTCTCACGGTTTTCGGCGAGTTTGGTGTTAAGTTTCACACCACCGTCGGGCGAAGCGTAAGATGAGATGTTGATTTCCTCAAGAACACGAGAGTTGTCGCCGTTGGCAGCGATGATTTCTTTCTGGAGTTCAAGCATTGCGTCGGTTTTGAGCTGGCCGGCGCGGATGTTTGCCTGGTTGATGAGGAACATGATGTCAGCAGCATATTTCTCGTTGATGATGCGCTGGAATTTATCGGGAGCGATAGCGGGAGCCACAGTAGCGGCATCGGCGAGGGCGGCAGTTGCGATAATGCCGTCGGCCACTTTCACACGGGGAAGTACGTATTTCTTGCCGTTCTGGTCAACGTTGAAGTCGAGGTAGAGCTCGCTTTTGGCCATCTGGGGCTGATAGGTGAAGTTTACGGGGATTGTGGCGTAGCCGCCGTTGTCGTAGGAGATTACGGTATAGTTTCCACGGACTTTTTCGCCCTGGAAAGTATAAGGCTGCGAAGTTGCTTCCTGTCCGTTATAAACGAGAGTGGGAGTAACAGTAACCTCGGCGTTCTTCACGAAAAATTTTGCAGGGATTTTTGCGCTTACGCGAGCCGGAACATTTACGCCGACAACTTCGAGAGGGTCGGGTGTTACGCTGAAGTAATCAGCACTGAACTTGCCCATTTTTTTGCCGCACGAAGAGAGCGACAATGCTACACCAAGCAGGAGCACATAGCAGAATTTGCGATTCATAATCGATTTATGGTTTTTTAAAATAGTATATACTTTTCGCAAAGTTAATAATTTATTTTTGGTTTCGGTTGATTGAGTGGCAATATTTTTTTTGCAGAATTTGCGATTTTTTCGGCGTCATTAGAATAATGAGGCATAAAAAACTACCGCCGGAGCAATGGAGCTGCAGGCGGTAGTGTATGTTGCGTATATGGTAGGAGAGTGTGTATCAGTCGAGTTTGAGAACGGCAAGGAAGGCTTTCTGTGGCACTTCGACGCGTCCGATTTGTTTCATGCGCTTTTTGCCGGCTTTCTGCTTCTCCAGGAGTTTGCGTTTACGGCTCACGTCGCCGCCGTAGCATTTTGCAGTCACGTCTTTGCGGACGGCCTTTATAGTCTCTCGGGCAATGATTTTAGCGCCGATAGCGGCCTGGATGGCGATGTCGAACTGCTGTCGCGGAATGAGTTCTTTCAGTTTCTCGCACATGCGGCGACCAAAGGAGACGGCGTTGTCTACGTGGGTGAGGGTAGAGAGTGCGTCGACGCTCTCACCGTTGAGCAGTACATCGAGTTTCACGAGTTTGCTCTCGCGGTAGTCGTGGATGTGGTAGTCGAACGATGCGTAGCCTTTCGATATGCTTTTGAGTTTGTCGTAGAAGTCGATAACGATTTCGCCCAGCGGCAGGTCGAAGGTGAGTTCGATGCGGTTTCCCGAAATATAATCCTGCTTAATGAGCTCGCCTCGTTTGCCGAGACAGAGAGTCATTATCGGACCTATGAAATCGGCCGCTGTGATTATCGAGGCACGGATATATGGCTCTTCAATGCGCTCTATTAGAGTGGTGTCGGGAAGCCCCGAGGGGTTATGTACCTCTGTCATTGTGCCGCGTTTGTCGTATACGCGATAACTTACGTTTGGCACGGTGGTGATAACATCCATGTCGAATTCGCGTCCGAGGCGTTCCTGTATAATTTCCATGTGGAGCAGGCCGAGGAAGCCGCAGCGAAAGCCGAATCCGAGAGCTGCCGACGACTCGGGGGCGAAGGTGAGCGATGCGTCGTTGAGCTGAAGTTTTTCGAGCGACGAGCGCAGGTTTTCGAATTCTTCGGTTTCGATGGGATATACGCCGGCGAATACCATAGGTTTAACTTCCTGGAAGCCTTCGATAGAATTTTCGCAGGGGTGGTTTACGTGGGTGATAGTGTCGCCGACGCGTACCTCACGGCTCGTCTTTATGCCTGAGATTATGTAGCCTACGTTTCCTGCCGACAGCTCTTTGCGGGGAGCCATGTCGAGCTTCAGCACGCCGATTTCGTCGGCATGATACTCTTTGCCGGTAGATACGAATTTTACAAAATCGTTGGTGCGGATAGTGCCATTCACTATTTTGTAGTATGCGATAATACCGCGGAAAGGATTGAAGACAGAGTCGAAAATAAGGGCTTGCAGCGGAGCGTCGGGGTCGCCTTTAGGAGCCGGGACACGCTCTACGATAGCCTGAAGGATTTCGGGGATGCCTATGCCAGTTTTTCCCGACGCGCGTATTATCTCGCTGCGGTCGCAGCCGATGAGGTCGATGATTTCGTCCTCTACTTCTTCGGGTTTGGCCGAATCGAGGTCTACCTTGTTGATTACAGGAATGATTTCGAGGTCGTTGTCGATAGCCATGTAGAGGTTGGATATGGTCTGGGCCTGTACGCCCTGCGAGGCGTCGACAATGAGGAGTGCGCCTTCGCATGCGGCGATGGAGCGAGACACCTCGTAAGAAAAGTCCACGTGTCCGGGAGTGTCGATGAGATTGAGTGTGTAGTGCTCGCCGTTGAGCACATAATCCATCTGAATGGCGTGGCTCTTGATTGTGATGCCGCGTTCGCGCTCCAAATCCATGTTGTCGAGCACCTGGGCTTCCATATCTTTGGCCGCTACGGTGTTGGTATATTCCAGCAGTCGGTCGGCAAGGGTCGACTTGCCATGGTCGATGTGGGCTATTATGCAGAAATTGCGTATATTTTTCATCTATCGGATATTTGCAGGCAAAGTTACAAAAAATGCATGGCTTGACAAAATGTGCCGAAGTATCGCTATTTATTGTTTCGGTGCGAAATAATAAATACAACGTCCTCGTAAAACACGAAGAAACATAAAACAATTCGCATGCGTTATATGCTACTGCAAATGAAGCATCTTTCCCGGATGATACAACTTCTAATGGGTATCAATGGAAGATTACAGATAATGCTCCATCTTTATCTCAACAAGAATGGAACCTTTTTGCCGGTGCTTGGGGTGAAGTCGGAGAAAGGAAGGAATCTACAGGTCCTCTTGGTCCATGGTACAAAATTCATATTCAGTTCAACAAAGCCCCTATATCCTTTCGTCGGTTCTTTAGCTTCTGCTACAAAGCTAAAAATAGATAATAATATTATTAATAAACTTTTATTCATTATATTTTTTGTAAAGTTATCAC
>RYWL01000093.1 GCA_003979155.1 Muribaculaceae bacterium | reverse complement strand
CTATTATAATCTCAGCCGGCAGATAGGTAAGCATCAAAGGCAGGGCGAACTGTATTGAAGGCGCTCCGGAGACAGCCGTCATGCCCGGACGCTGCTTTTCGGCGAGCAGATGCGGCGCATGGTCGGTGCCAATAGTGTCTATACGGCCCGTAAAAAGGGCCTCGCGGAGCGCCTCGGCGTCGGCGGCAGTCTTGATTGCCGGATTGACTTTGTGACGACAATCGCGTGCACTCTCATTGCAGAGCACGGGGTCGAGATAGAGAGGTGTTGTCTCTGCGGTGATGAGTTTCCCTTTGGCAGGGCCGTCGCTGAGGAGTTCGCGAACTTCGTCGGCGGTGCTTACATGAGCAATATGCAGACGTGTGCCGAAACGTGTGGCCAGTTCCACAGCATGAGCCGCCGAACGCAGGCATGCCTCTCGCGAACGGATACGGCTGTGTTCAGCCACAGGAATAGCGTCCGCAGTGCCCCAACGGGCAAGGGCAGCAGCCATATTACGGTCGATGACAGCATTGTCTTCGGCATGTACAATCACAGGTATGCGATGTTCGGCCAGAAAGCGGAACACATCTTCGAGCTCGTCGTCGAAGGGAGCCGACATGGCTCCGGTTGTTGTACCAAGAAAAAGCTTCACAGCAGGAACACCATTCAAATCGAGTCTCCGCAACTCGTTCATGGCTCCGGGAGCCATGCCAAGCAGAGGCACTATGCGGCATCTTATGTTTTTGGCATCTATAAGACGGCGTTTGGCTTCAAGCACCTCGACGGTAGTTACGGGAGGAATGGTATTGGGCATATCAAACACTGTGGTGACAGCTCCAGCGGCCGCGGCAAGGCTTTCGCTCTCCATGTCGGCCTTATGAGTAAGACCCGGGTCGCGGAAATGCACATGGGTGTCGGTAAGACCGGGAATAAGCATGGTGCCACCGGCATCGACTGCGTCAGTCGACGCGGACAAAACATCCTGCGGAACGTCGCCCTCGCCCGTGGCTGTGATTATACCTCCGTCGGCTGCGAGCCAGCCACGACGTTTGCCGCCGGCATCGCAAAGGACTGCATTGTAAACTACTGTCGGACCCATTGCTTATTTACTTATGAGAGTAATCGGGATATTTATGGAAGAGGCTGCTCCACTTCAGACGAATCACGCCGAAGACGGCCTCGCCGAAAATGCCGGAGTTCATTTTGCTTGTACCGAGCACACGGTTTACAAAAATGATAGGCACTTCTACTATCTTGAACCCGTATTTGTATGCCGTGAACTTCATCTCAATCTGGAAGGCATAGCCCTTGAACCTTATTTTGTCAAGGTCCATAGCTTGGAGCACCTTGCGACGATAGCAAACGAAGCCCGCCGTGGTATCGTGAACGGGAATGCCGGTGACAATCCGCACATATTTGGAGGCGTAGTACGACATGAGGATACGCCCCATGGGCCAGTTGACCACGTTTACACCTGTCACATATCGCGAGCCTACGACCACATCGGCGCTTTCGTCGATTGCCGTCTGGCGAAGGCGGAGCAGGTCGGAGGGGTTATGCGAAAAATCGGCATCCATTTCACATATGAACTCATAGCCTTTTGCGAGGCAATGACGGAAGCCTTCTATATATGCAGTCCCCAGACCGAGCTTGCCGGCACGCTCGATAATGTCGATTCGTCCGGCATACTGCTTCATTTTATCTTTTACAATGGCGGCTGTACCGTCGGGCGAATTGTCGTCGATGACAAGCACATCGAAAAGCACCGGAAGCGCCATTACTGCATCGATTATAGCGGCTGCGTTTTCGCACTCGTTATACATCGGTATTATGACGCAGGCATCGGCTTTGTCTCGGATGACGGGAGTATTGGAATCGTTATTCATCGATTGAATAATTGAGGAAGTCGTTCAATGGTTTCAGTAAGCTCAGACGGTCGGCTACCTGCTCATGCCAGTCGTTTTTTTCAAAGAAATCACGCGAAAGATAACAGCATTTGCCATATTCGGTCAGCCGGAGGTATTCTATGTCGGGGTGATCGCGGTCGTATCCCTTCGGTGCGGTCTTCAGTTTTCGTCCGTACCAGAGCGGAAAGGTCTCCATCACCTCCGGAGTCTCCACAATTGCTTTGAACTCGTCGATATTATCGACTATGGCCTTGCGCAGTTTTTTGAGCACTTTAGGTTCGGGACACCACACACCACTGTATATGGCACACTCGTCGGCTCCGACATGAAAATAATAGCACGCACGGTCGCAGTGGCGGCCGGTGGGCGATATAAGCGCCGAGAAATATGTTTTGTAAGGAGTCTTGTCGAGCGAAAACCGTGTATCGCGGTAAATTCGATAAAGACAGTCTCGCGCCTGTACATGCGCCAACGACATGTCGTAGGCCGACATCAGGTCAATCAGTCGCTGAACATCTTCAATCCAGCGTGCGCGCAGACGCTCATACTGCGTCTTGTGTGCGGCAAACCATTCACGATTGTTGTTTGCTGCAAGAGCGTCGAGATAAGAAAACAGCTCTTTCATTTTATATCAACCCATTTGATATCCGATATCTGTTGCTCGTTGTACGACCGCTGTTTTTCGGCGGAGCTATAGTATTCGTCACGTTCGCGCTCTGTCAGTTCCACTTCGGTGAACTGTATGTATTCGCCAATATCACGGGAAATTTTTTTACGACGGCGACGGTATTTCGGGCTGTCATCGCTCCTGAAACCGGTCGAGCTGCCAAAACCGCCGAAATCGAAGCCCTGAAAGGGATTGCTTCTGCTTCGGCCTCCGGCGGCGCGTCGGCGCATTTCGGCCTCCGGGTCCTGCATGAAGCGGCGCATGTCGCGCATGTTCGACCACACGCGCCAGCTCGTCTTCAGCACAGGCCAAAGGATGAATATCAATATTATCAGTAGAATCGTTAATAGCATTGCAGATTAATTCTTTTATCATGCGGCTACCGGCAATTTGGCCGGAGCATGGCAAATAAGAGAGAGACGCGGTCAGATGCGGTTGCGGCGAAGCAACGAAAGGAGGAAATACAGAAGTATTGTCCACGACAGACCCGCGAGGCCATAAATAGCCACAAATATGACAGCCGCTACTAAAATAACATATCGGCAGAAGTTTTCGTTGAGGCTAAAGTTGGAAAATTTGAGCGAGAACATCTTGAAATTTCCTACCATTGCAGCACACATAAGCGCTATGAGAAGCCACATCACAATCCACCCGGGATAGGTGTAGCTCTGTATCCAACCGTATACACCAATCCAGAAAATAGCGTTAGCCGGAATTGGGAGGCCCTTGAAATATGTTTTCTGCTCGGTGTCGTTGTTGAATTTTGCCAGACGAATCGCGCCGAAAACCGGTATGAGCAAGGCCGCGAAGGCAGCCCACTCATATGAGCCTTCGATGAGCATCACGTTGAGTATAAGCATAGCCGGGGCGACTCCGAAGCTTACCAGGTCGGAAAGCGAGTCGAGATCTTTGCCCACAGCGGAGTATGAGTGCAACACTCGCGCCGAGGCTCCATCGAGAAAATCAAAGAGAGCTGCAGCGCCCATAGCTATCATCGCCCATACGGCACCATCGAACGGGCCGAAAACCCTGGTCTGGTTGAATGCCATAAAAATCGACACGCATCCGGCGAGCAGATTGAGGCATGTAATGGTATTGGGGGTATTTTTCTTAATGCTTTCAGGCATTTTTGGCTTCTGGATGCAGGCGCGCCACCTGGGTGATACCTCCTGTGGTCTTTGCGCCAATGTTTACTAATATCTCGGTATTGAGAGGCAGATAAAGGTCGATGCGTGAGCCGAATTTTATGAATCCCATATGGTCTTCGACCGATGCCTCGTCGCCGGGTCGTGCGTATGTGACAATGCGGCGAGCCATAGCTCCGGCAATCTGGCGCATGAGCACGGGCTGCCCGTCGGGAGTGCGAATTACTACGGTAGAGCGCTCGTTTTCAGTGCTCGACTTGGGCAGATACGCCGCCCTAAACCGTCCGGGATGATGCTTCACATATGTCACCTCGCCGTCGACAGGAAACCAGTTGGCATGAACATTGAAAATACTCATGAACACCGATAGCTGTATACAGCGGCAATGAAGGAATTCGTCTTCAAACGTTTCCTCAAGAGCGACCACAGTACCGTCGGCCGATGACACCACTGCATTGTGACGGTCGCCGATAAAAGTGCGCCGTGGCGAACGGAAGAAGTTCACTGCGACAAGATACAGAACGGCACTGACCACAGTCACGGCGATTGCCCACACGAAGGGACGAACCCATAACCACAGCGGAATGTTGATTATGAGCAGAATCGCCATTAACGTAATCAGTACGGGAGTACCTTCATGATGTATTTTTACTCTCATAGCATTTTTACACGCATACGCTTCTGCAAAAGTAATAAAAATTTTTAAGTTGCATGCCTTTTGTCTCTGAAATGAATATGAGAAGAAAGATAAATTTGAAAAAATTCACAAATTATCTGCCGGCATATACAAAAAAAGGCCGCGATTTTCATCGAGACCTCGTGTAGTGGGCGCTGAGGGATTCGAACCCCCGACCCTCTGCTTGTAAGGCAGATGCT
>RYWL01000092.1 GCA_003979155.1 Muribaculaceae bacterium | reverse complement strand
CGACGAAAACAAAGTAGCAGAAGTAGCTATCGTCATTGCCAAGAAAAACGACAATTCTTACATCGTATCGGGTCTCGTTACATCAGACCTCGTGTCAATTCCTGCCGACAACAGCTACAAAACCACTGCCAAACTGCAGAAAACCAACCTCAACGACTACTATACTAAAGAGGGATTCAGCCAGGATGTGAACATCTTTGTTTTCTGCAACCCTACAGCCGACCTCAAAAATATAATCAACAGCGCCACCTTGGGCTCTTCAGATTGGTATAGCTCAATCTGCACGGTAAACGATGCTATCTGGAAGCCCGGCAACTTCCTGATGAGCAACTTCGCCATCGCTTCACGCAAAATGCCTGCAACTATCGACGCATGGAACAGCCACAAGACAGCAGCTACCGCCTTCGACTTCTCGGGCCTCAACAACGGCGGCCAGAGCACAGAGGTCGACAACTCGGCAGCAAACGGAGCCGGCTCGAACAATGGCGGCGCCGTACTCGTACACCGCAGCATGGCTCGTTTTGACTTCGCCGACGGCTCAAACAACGACAACACTTACGATGTTGTGAAAACCAACGGAGATGACAATAAGGAACTGACTCTTATTCAGGTTCAGCTCGGCAAAATGGCAGTTGCCAACCTTGCAAAAGAATTCTACTATCTCCACCGCGTATCAGACAACGGTCAGCTTGCCGGCAGCACTCTTCTCGGTGCTGAAACTGCGACCAACTATATCGTAGGTCCCTACGCCACTGATTTTGCAGCCGGTGTCACAACTGGATTCGACACATACTTCACCCAGCCCTTCTACAACAACAACGGCTCATACTCCACTAATAACTGGGGTACTCCGACTTTAATTTCCGACGTACTCGGCGGCAAAGCCGACAACTGGACAAGCGCTCTCGATTACAAGCCTTGGCGTTACATTCCCGAGAACGTGATTCCGGGCGAAGCCAGCAACCAGCAAACCGGCATATCAACCACTGTAATCTTCAAAGGCAAGATGATTGCCACCGAAGCAGCTCTCCAATCGAGCGACGAAGACATAAAGGCTATGGCCGAGGCTATCAACAACGTCAACGGCAAACTCATCGGCAACCCCTCGATAGACCCCATTCTCTACTCGTTCAACGGCAACCTCTACCTCACATGGAATCAGGTGAAGAAAGCCGCTATCGCCGCCTCAATCGACATGACCACTACCAACAACACAATCATTGTCGACAAAGACGGCAACATCACCAACAACATCCACCGCAGCAACCCTCTCTATGTAGCAGTGTTCGGCAACGGCGGCATGGGCACATTCACATGGGGTTCAAACACTTACACCGACAATGCTATGGAAGTTGATGAGGCTTCTGCCAACACAGCATGGACTACCTGGGACGGCAACAAAAATGACACAAACCTCGCCAATATGCGTGCGAAAGTGACCGGTGCAGGCTTCACAATCTACCAGTCGAGCACCGACGACGAGATGGGCGGTGCCGGCTACTATTGCAACTACTTCTATTACAACCGTCACAACGACAACAACACGCCCGGCGTGATGGGCCCGATGGAATTCGGCGTAGTACGTAACAACGTATACAAACTCGCTGTAACCAAAATCTCCGGTCTCGGTCACCCCCGCATTCCCGAAAACGACCCCGACAAACCCAAGCCCGATGACCCCGACGAATCGGACGACATCTACTTCACCGTTACATGCCGCACTCTCCCCTGGGTTGTTCGTGTAAACAATATCGAATTCTAAAAAATCATCTTTTCTCTTCCGACATTCTCGTTCTCCTCTCTCCTCATTCCAAAAGCCAATCTCAAAACCTTCATTACTAATGAAGCTCTTGAATACAAAAACAATTAAAAACGCAGTGTTCGGTGCCGTCCTCATGGCGGCACCGGCCGCCGCGCTTTCTTCCTGCGACCATTTCAACGAAGACCTTGAGCCTTGTCCGCAGGGCGTTGAACTACGCTTTGTCTACGACTACAACATGGAGTTTTCCAACGCCTTTCCCTCACAGGTAGAGTGCCTCACTGTGTATATCTACGACGGCGAGGGACGATACATCGACTCGCGGGTCGAGACCGGCTCGGTGCTCAAAGACGAAAACTGGCGCATGAAGCTCGACCTTCCGGCCGGAGAGTATTCGTTTGTCGCATATGGCGGCATGGCCTGCGACAAGGCCTCGTTCTCCTACCTCACCTCACCCGTCGGCGCTCCCATGCACAACCTCGGCGTGAAACTCAATGCGTCGCTGCTCACATCGCCCGTGGGCTCGCCGCTCCACCCTCTCTTCTACGGCAGACTTGAAAGTGTGACCGTGACCGACGCCGACATCGCACGTGTACCGGCCACAGTCTACATGATGAAGGACACCAACAACATAAGAATACTCCTGCAGAACGTCAACGGCACACCCGTGGTCGGTTCTGACTACATATTCACCATCACCGACAACAACACCGTGCTCAACTGGAACAACGATGTTGTACCGCAGCCCCAAGCCACGGTTTACCACCCATGGACGCAAGGCGACATCGCCGCCGACGAAAACCAGGTGGCTCAGGGCGGTATTGCCGCGTTTGCCGAATTCGACACTTCGCGCCTCACTCTTTCCACATCTCCGACACTCTCCATTGTCCGCGCCAGCGACGGAGCGAACGTACTCACCATTCCGCTCATCAACTACCTCATAATGCTCAAAAGCGAACACTTTGCGAGCATGACAAACCAGGAATTCCTCGACCGCGAGTCGCGCTGGGATATGATTTTCTTTATCGGCCCCAACGCTACATGGATTCAGACATCCATTATCATCAATGGTTGGGTTGTGAGAATCAATGATATCTCCACAGGATTCTAAACAATAATGAAACGTTGTAAACTACATACAATATTCACACTCAAGGCGCTCACAGCCGCTTTGTGGCTTGTGCTCGCTTCGGGTATGGTGTCGTGCGCCGACAACGGCTCGCCCGACGAACCCGAGGCTCCAGACACGCCTCTTGCCGAGCTCACCCTCCGCGTGGGGGCGCTCCGCAGCGGCGACAACCGTGCACGCAGCCAGAGCGATGAGTTCGAAGCACCAACTTTCCGGCACGAAAACATCCGCTTTCTACGCATAATAATCGTGCACCCCGACGGCACTGTAGAACACAACCGGCTGCTCACCTTCAACGGCCGCACCGACCAGGTGAGCTACACCTTCAAAGTGACTCCCGGCGAAACAAAGCAAATCTACATCGTAGGCAACGAGCCGATATCGATGGAGTCGTCTCTCGCCGGCATTACAGTCGGCTCCATGTTCAATAAGAGCATGGTCGAAGAGCTCATGCTAAGCCGCGCAACAGGTGTGCCGCTCATCGACAACACCGGCACCGCTCAGACATGGGTGCCGATGAGCGAGCACTTCGAGGTCAAAGTCATCGACATCACCGAAGGCAACAAGCAGACCGCCAACCTTTTCGTTACGCGTGCAGCAGTCAAGTTTTCGTTCTCCTTCAAAGCCGGCACCGACGAAATTCCCTACGGGGGCCACGGCTTCGAGGTGTCGAAAATCAAAATCAGCAACATAGCCACAACAGAATACCTCTTTCCACATAACACTGTATACGACCCGGCCAAAGAACTTCCAAGCGACAATCCGCTCCAGGGCCGCTACATAACATCTTACACCACCCCGGCTACTGCAGCCCCGACCGACTTCACATACAATGTCGCAATCGACGCAGGCTCGGCTTTCACACAATTCTCACCTGCAATCTACCTTCCTGAGTCAAGCACCGGCAAATATGAAATTTCGGTAGCCGTGCGTGAGAAAGACGGCAATAACGGCTATCTTCAGAGCGCGCCAATATGGTTCGGTCCCAAAGAACTCGACATAAAGGACCTGCCACGCAATACGCATGTTTATATTAATACAACTCTAACGAACTCCGGCATATACCCAAAAGTGACAATCGAACCCTTCAAAGAGATTGTCCTCAGCCCCGATTTCGGATTCTAATAAAAATGAAGAAAATCAAGCTATATCTTCTACCTTTAATCACCGCCCTGCTTCTGCTCACATCGTGCGAAGACAGATTCCCTATCAACAATTATGTCATAGGCGACGGTGAGGCCAAAGTGACCGCAACAGTCAGTTTCCAGCCCCTCATGGAAGCGCTGGGCGAAGAGTCGCGCGCTACTGCCGGCAATGTAATGTCGACAGTAGACAACATGGCAGTAGCAATCTACGACAGCGAACAGAGCCTGATCAAGCTTTATAATCTCTCCGCCGGCGACTTTACAAAGGTAGAAGACAACACCGACCACCCCCACCGACTGGAATGAGAACGACGTCCCGGCCGAGGCCAAGACCGCCCGCTATACATTCTCTCTTCCAGAGCCCCTGAAGTTCGGCAAATACTACATGTATGTGGCCGCTAATGTGGGCACAATCACCGAAGAGCAGGCCGAGACTCCCGAGAAACTGCGCAACATAGAAGTATCGTGGAACTCCGAGCCTTCGGGTGTTACGGGCGACGATGCGCCGTTGTCGGTGTTGTCTTCTACCTTTGTAAAGTCGCCGGCGGAGAG
>RYWL01000091.1 GCA_003979155.1 Muribaculaceae bacterium | reverse complement strand
GCCCAGACCCTGCGATGCCTCGCTGCCAATACCGGAGTGCCGTGGGCGTAAATTCTCAAAAATTCTCAAAAGAGCTGTGACGTGAGGTAAATCGCATAAAAATACGTACCTTTGCTACCATGTTTGATAAGATAGGACAATTTATAATCAATGCAGCAGATGTATTAGGTGGATATCCGCTGTTTTTCCTATTGATAGGCGGTGGTCTGTATCTGCTTATATCGTCGGGCTTCGTGTCTTTGCGACGTCTTCCGGCAGCTTTGAACGAATTGCGCAGCAAACCGACGAAAGAAGGACTCGAAAGCGGACAAATTTCATCGATACAAGCGCTTGCCTCAGTAGTGGCCGCAACAATAGGCCTGGGAAACATTGCAGGCGTGGCAATCGCCCTTGTTATGGGCGGACCCGGCGCGATATTCTGGATGTGGGTAAGCGCGATAGTCGGTATGGCGACGAAGTATCATGAGGGCGTGCTCGCCATCAAATACAAAGGAACCGACGACAAGGGTAATCCTCAGGGGGGAGCGATGCATATAATTGAGCAAGGACTGGGCATGAAATGGAAACCTCTGGCAAAGTTCTTCGCCATTGCTGGCATGTTCGGAACTCTTTGCATTATGAACGCCAATCAGCTTACAGAGGCTTTTATGGCAACATTTACTACGCCCGATGGCATACAGCACAGCGCAATTCTCTCTCAAGTCGGCGGTTGGCTCGGCCTTGAAAACGTGCCGGTGTTCAGACTGCTGTTTGGAATTGCCGTGGCTATGATAGTATCCGTTGTTATTCTGGGCGGTATCCGGCGCATTGCCAGAGTGGCCACTGTAATGGTGCCCTTTATGGTCAGTCTGTATTTTGTCATGGTACTGTATATTATCATAGGCAACATACAAGGCGTGCCGGCAGTCTTCGGGCGTATATTCTCCGAAGCCTTCAATCTTGATGCCGGCCTCGGCGCTTTGGCGGGAATTGCGATTATCGGTGCGCGGCGTGCGGCGCTGGTCAACGATGCCGGCATAGGTACCGCCTCAATTATGCACGGTGCTTCTAACAATCGCGAACCGGTTCGCGAGGGTCTTGTCGCTATGCTGGGCCCAAGTATCGATTCGGGGCTTGTCTGCACCCTCACCGCAGTTGCCATTCTTCTCTGTGGCGACATAGATGTGGAAGGCGTGCAGGGTCTTGCCGTTGCCATGAAAGCTTTCAGAAACGGAATACCTTACGGCGACATCCTTCTTATGGGCGTCGTTATATGTTTTGCACTTTCATCAATGTTCAGCTACTCCTTTTACGGCACTACATGCGCTTCATATCTCTTCGGGACACGAAGCGGAAAACTTTACCGCTGTTTTTTCCTCGCCTCGCTTGTAGTGTTTGCAATAGTGCCGATAGAGGCAGCGGTAGGAGCCTGCGACCTTTTCTACGCCCTTATGGCCATACCTACCATGACATGTGTGCTTATGCTGAGCCCCAAAGTGCGTGCACTTAGCCACGAATATTTTTCAAGAAAAAAGAATAATACAATATAATGCTACCTGAGTTTATTACATGGGATGTCAATCCCGATATAATCAACAGTTTTGTCACCATACGCTGGTATGGGCTGATGTTCGCCATTGGTTTTTGGATTGGTTTCAATCTTGTTACAAAAATGTTCAAGCACGACGGGGCGCCAGAGAAATGGGTGGGAATACTCCTCATCTATGTCGGCGTCGCTACAATTGTAGGCGCGCGGCTCGGCCATGTATTCTTCTATCAGTGGGACTATTACTCCGCTCATCCCTGGAAGATACTGGCTACATGGGAAGGTGGCCTTGCAAGTCATGGCGGAGCAATCGGCATCATACTTGCAGTAATTCTCTACTCCATATTCACGACAAAGCGTAATCCGCTGTGGACATTCGACAGACTCACAATAGCGATAGCACTTGTTGGCGCTCTTATCCGCATAGGCAATCTCATGAATTCGGAGATTTTCGGACATCCGACCACACTCCCGTGGGGCTTTTATTTTGTCCGCTCGGCCGAGTGGCAGCAGTTTTATTACGGAGTAGCATGTCATCCTACCCAGATTTACGAGGCTCTGACATATCTGGCACTCTTCGGACTCATGATGTGGATGTATTGGAAGAAGGATTGCGGCAACCGTCCCGGTCTGCTTTTCGGCACTTTCCTTATCGGCACTTTCGCGACACGCTTCTTTATAGAATTCATAAAGAACAATCAGGTCGCTTTTGAAGACAGCATGACTCTCAATATGGGCCAGTTGCTGAGCATACCCTTTGCTACTGCAGGTATTTTCCTTGTAATATGGGCTCTTGTGCGCAAGCCTGTTGTATATCATGGCGACGAGTCTAAGCCTTCGTTAAAACACTGACCGGCGACAATCATGCGTTACATACTCTCTATACTCCTTACGGTTTTTGCAGTTGTGTCGCTCCATGCCACAACATTGCGGCGCGACACAGTGCCTGACGACGAAGAGGACCCTTATTACCTGCTTTGCGGACAGGCAGACGCAGCTATCAAAGACGGTAAATTCGACGAAGCCGCCGCAAGGCTCATTGATGCGATGTCGGTCCGTCCCGATTCTCCCCAAAACATACTTTTGCTTTCCAATCTGGGTATGGTCTACAGCTATATGGGCCGCGATTCTCTGGCTCTTGCCACGCTCGACGAAGCCCTGCGCCGGGCCCCGTCGATGCGCACAGTTCTGTCGAATCGTGCCCACGTATTGCTCAATATGGGCAGGGACAGCGAAGCCATGCGTGATTTTACTGCTGTCATAGCGTCGGATTCACTCAATACCGACGCCAGATTTTACCACGGCACAATATCGCTATACAATGGCGACCTCCAGTCGGCTGAAAAAGATTTTCAGGTGCTTGAAAGTGTGGCACCCGACGCAACCGACACGGCTATTGCGCTTTCGACACTTTATTCGATGACGGGGCGTGACAAGGAGGCAATACCTTATCTAAAGAAAGTTATAAGCATAGAGCCGTCGCCGATATATTACTCAACGCTGGCCGGTTGTTTTCTGTCGCTTCAGGAACTCAGCAATGCTTCGGAAATTATTGGAGAGGCGCTCAAGAAATATCCAAATGACCCGGAGTTATATTATTATCGGGCAATGCTCAACCGCGACAGATATCGCCTTGATGAGGCCAAGGCCGATGCACAAAAGGCCGTGAAACTCGGGCTCTCGCCGGCTAAGGCAAGTTCACTTTTCCGTAAAGACAACAACAAACACTGAATAAGCGAGGCGCTTCTCCATCCGGAGAAACGCCTCTCGCTTATACCAGATAGGGATTTGAAGTTTTTTCTCTCCCGACTGTTGTCATGCGGTCGTGGCCCGGAAAAAGTTGAGTTTTGTCGGGCAATGTCAGAATTTTGGTGCGGATATTTTCAATCAGAGTCTTTGCATCGCCTCCGGGAAGGTCGGTGCGGCCAATCGACCCATAGAAAATGGAATCGCCAACAAAAGCACAGCTATACTCTGGACAATAGAGCACGATACCGCCGGGAGAGTGCCCGGGAACCTCTATCACATTAAATTGATATTGTCCCACAGGCACTATATCGCCTTCATGAAGATGATTGTCAATTTCGACACTTCTGCTGTCGAATTCGCCGTCGACAATATACTTGCGTGTTTGCTCCTCGAGGGTAGCACCAAGGAAGGCATCGGCCGGCGATGCGGCAATCTTCACGCTATAGCGGTCGCGGACGTAGTTGTCGCCAAAACAATGGTCGAGATGAAGGTGTGTATTGACTATCTGAGTGATTTTGAGTTTGTTCTCTTCAATATATCGGTCGAAGAATTCTCTTTCGGCCGCGTCGAACATACCCGGGTCGATTACGATAGCCTCAAGCGAATCGCTGTCATAGGCGACAAACGTGCTTTCTCCGAAAAAATTGAAGGCGAACTGTCGAATCTTTAACATCTTAAATTAAAAGTATTACTTTACAAACGGGACATATACAATCTCCTTAGTCTCGAAAAACGGTTCGGAGAAGAAATCAGACACTGGAACTTCAACCACAGGTCTGCGCACAGCCTTTATTTCGTCGCGCAGGTCGCCGCCCTTAAGACATGCAAGTCCGGGAGCGTAGCGGTTGTTGTGGCGTGACACAGTTACAATGTTTTTAGAACAAGCCTTTACAAGGCCGTCCAAAGGCATCACGGCACGGCTTATTACATAATCAAAGCGCTCGTGGCACTCTCCTGAATCTCCATGTTGGAATGTTACATTGCGAAGCCCTATTTCCTCAGCGATAGCATTGGCCACTTTTATTTTTTTACCTATGCGGTCGATAAGATGAAACCGGCACCGGGGATAAAGCATTGCCATAGGAATGCCGGGGAATCCGCCTCCCGTGCCGAGGTCCATAAGAGTTGTGCCGTCTTCGAGTTCTCCAAAAAATTTGGCCAGAGCAAGCGAATGAAGCACATGACGACAGTAAATATTGTCGGTATCGGCTCGCGAAACGACATTGATGCGCTCATTCCAGCTGCGATAGAGGCCTCCGAGCCGGGCAAAGGCATCGGCTATCTCTGGGGGCAGAGCCGGGAAGTAGTCCGTTATCAGCCGGTATGTGTCTGCGTTGTAATTATCCATATC
>RYWL01000090.1 GCA_003979155.1 Muribaculaceae bacterium | reverse complement strand
AATATTGACTGATGCTTAATTTATTATTCACATTTGTTTTTAAACAAGCTCTTAAACCCCACGCCGATTTTCAGCAAACTATATGTCAAAACTGTAGCAACAAAAATCTATAATCCGGCAGCTACAAACGTAAATAAACGACAAATAAAGCTACACACTTCTTTACAAAATTTCAAGCTTTCCCCATATCTTGCTTTAACATTTATAATTCGAAATTAAACATCATAACGTCTGCCCGACTGCGAGGGCACGCAGGTAAGGTACGCAATAATACGCCCCCTCTCATTTTTATTGCTCCATACTCGCAGCTATATAAATAATGTAGCTTCGGCCGATGCCGGCGCTTAAACATAGGCTGAAAAACCGCCGCGAAAATTCCTGTGTGAAAAAAATGAGCAAAAAAATGAGCAAAAATTTTGTGAATTAAAAAAAAGACCTTAACTTTGCACTCGCAAACGGCGGGATAGCTCAGTTGGTTAGAGCGTCGGATTCATAACCCGGAGGTCACGAGTTCAATTCTCGTTCCCGCCACAAAACAAAACCGGTCATCACAAAGCAAAGCCGAAGCCGCAACGCTTCGGCTTTTTTCTTTTCTATGAAATACCAACTCAACCTACAAGTCCAACGAGTGAATCATCTTTCCAACGGATTGATTCACATGGAACTCGTGCCGGCAAATGGCGAAAAACTGCCACCGATGCAGCCGGGCCAGTTCGTGGAAGTGGCCGTAGACAAGGCCAAAGTGCTTCTAAACCGTCCGTTTTCAATCTACAACGCCACCGACAGCGTTCTCGAACTGCTTATAAAGCCTCTGGGACGCGGCAGCGAGGCCATGGGGCTTTATGAGGCCGGCGACAGCATGCGTGTGATTGCACCGCTGGGCCGAGGTTTCGACCTTCCCGAGCAGCCTTGCAAAGTGCTTCTTGTAGGCGGAGGCGTAGGCGTGGCACCAATGCTCTATGTGGCACGCGCGCTCAACGAGAAAGGCCTACGCCCGGTGCTCGTCTACGGCGAGCGCACCGCGCCCGACGCTCAGCTCAAAGAACGGCTGAGCGAATATGCCGACCTTGAAATATGCACCGACGACGGCACGGAAGGCTTTCACGGCCTGGTTACAAACCATAAAGCCGTGGCCGAAGGTACTCCCGACCACATGCTCGTATGTGGCCCGGCTCCGATGATGAAAGCTATGCACCGGATAGCGAGCGAACGCGGCATCGACGCCCAATTCTCGCTCGAAAACAAAATGGCATGCGGCCTCGGAGCATGTCTGTGCTGTGTAGAACAAACAACCACGGGCAACCGCTGCGTATGCACCGACGGCCCGGTATTTAAAGCAGAAGAATTGCCATGGTAGACCTCTCAACGCGCCTGGGGAACATAGCGCTCAAAAACCCCGTACTCACCGCGTCGGGCACATTCGGCTTCGGCCTCGAGTATGCCGATTTTGTCGACCTCGGTCGTCTTGGCGGATTCATAGTAAAAGGCACTACTCTCGAGCCCCGCGAAGGCAACCCCTATCCGCGAATGGCCGAAACCCCGTCGGGCATGCTCAATGCCGTGGGACTTCAGAACAAAGGTGTGGACCATTTCATCGAAAAAATATATCCCCGTATCGCCGGCTGCGGCAGCGAGGTGATAGTAAACGTGTCGGGCAAATCTGTCGACGATTATGTTGCCGTGGCCGAGAAGCTTTCGGCACTCGAGGGGATTCACGCCATAGAGCTCAATATCTCATGCCCCAACGTAAAGCAGGGAGGCATGGCATTCGGCACCACTTGCGAAGGAGCATCGTCGGTGGTCGAGGCTGTACGTAAGGCATGGCCGAGGCACCTCATGGTAAAACTCTCACCCAATGTGACATCTATTGTCGACATCGCCAAAGCAGTGGAGGCCTCGGGTGCCGACAGCGTATCGCTCATAAACACGCTTCTGGGCATGGCCGTCGACATAGAGCGTCGTCGTCCTGTGCTTTCTACAGTCACCGGCGGACTGTCGGGACCGGCAGTAAAGCCCGTTGCAGTGCGTATGGTATGGCAAGTGTCGCACGCAGTGTCGATTCCAGTAGTGGGCCTCGGTGGTATAGTCAACGAGCGCGACGCCATAGAATTCATAATGGCCGGAGCATCGGCCATACAGATAGGCACCGCCAACTTTATCAATCCGGCAGCAACCATCGATATACTCGACGGCATCACTGCCTGGTGCGAAAACCACGGAGTGGAACGCATCAGCGATATTATCGGAATTATCTGACGGTAAGCATTATATAACAGCTACAGAGACGGTCGGGCGCAATACACGCCCGGCCTTTATTTTTTCACCGATGCAAACTGCATGCGGTACATAAGCGCCGTAAGGTCGATTATAGGCAAGGGACGGAAACGCAGCGGCGTATCGGCGGTGCGGACAGCGATAACACCGCGCAGAGCTCCCACGGCCATGCCGAGCATGGTGCTCATCACCTTGCCGGACACCACATAATCCTCGCCCTGCAGAGCGAGAATGGCACCAAGCCCCGGCACTTCAAAGTTGACAACAACGGCACAGGTGAATACCCTCGTGCGGATGAAGTCGAACACTCCTATGTAGGAGCACGATACGACAAGCGAAATAATAGAGCGCTCGATGTCGGGGACGGCCCTCACGTTGAGGTCGACATTAAGGGGCGTGCGACCCAGACGGCGGAGTGCCCGGCGGTTGAAAGCCGTTGCGCCTTTTAGCTCGCTGACAGATACAAGACTTATATTTACTTCAGTTTCTTCCATAGTATCATGGCGCTTGCTGCGCGTATGCAAATGTATGAATTATTTTGCTTTTATTTCCTAAAGAAAATATAAAAAAACTATCGAGCCGTGCAATCGCCACATATATTCGTCCCGGTAATTATATTATATCAACAATATGAAGAGAGAATATCTTTTTCCGCTGCAGCCTACACAGATAGCGGCTGCAGCCGGGCAACTGTTGCAGGCCTGCACATACGACGGCGCGGCAGCAGCCATGGGCCTCGCGGCAGTGGAACGCTCACTGCGGAGTTGTGCACGTATGCTCGTCGATTTAGAAGCTCGTGCGGATGCCTGCGGCACACTGAGTATCATTGCCGAGGAGACACCGTCGGGATACTGGTGGCTGCTACGCGACTGCCAGGCACTTGTCGCACTACTATGCGCCGCCTCGGCCATACGGAGCCGTACAAAAGTGTGTCTTGCCGAGAAGCACCGTTTTGCCGACGCTGCCGCTGCCATAGCGCAGGAAATAGTCAGGAGCGTTCGCGCCGAAGAAACAGAGTCCACGACACGAGCCCCCTCGCTATGAGATAGGCATCGAACGCAAGCCAAAGGCAGTCGTTGCCCATATGTGTGCGCAGACCGAAATACAAGCCGAAAAAGACTGCCAGCGCCACAAGCATGGCCGCAAGCATATAGCGTGTATGCGTTAGACCCACAAATATACCGTCCCAGATAAAAGCGAGGAAACCGCACAGCGGCACAGCCATGCACCAGGGCAGATAGCGGCGCGCAGCCTGCACTACCCCGCTGTCGTCGGTGAGGAGCGAAACGAAAGCACTGCCGGCCAAAAGATACAGAAGCGAGAACAAGAGCGCACAGGCCACTCCGGCCACCAAAAGTTCGCGGAGCAGGGTGTGAAGACTCCGGCCACGGGCCATGTCGATGCCGGCGCTCTGTGCTCCGGCGTATTTTCCGGCCAGTGCCTCACCGGCATATGCAAAACCGTCCATAAAGTATGAGAAGAGTATAAACAACTGCAGCAATACAGCATTGGCGGCCAGTATCACCGGACCCTGCAGAGCTCCGGCATGAGTAAACCACAAAGTGACAGCCACAAGACAGCATGTGCGCAGGAAAATGTCGGCGTTTATGCGGAAAAACGACAGCAGTCGGCGACGGTCGAGTACAACCGACAGCGCTTGCGGCTGCGGACGGTAGCGACGCATCACTACTGTCAATCCGAGAATGGCGCCGGCCCACTGGGCGGTGAGCGTGCCTGTGGCGACTCCTTCTATTTTCCAGCCGAGTCCAAACACAAGCACAAGACTCGTGACGATATTCGCCAAATTGATGAAGATTGACACCCACATGGCCGAGCGCGAGTCCTGCATGCCCACAAACCAGCCCATAATAGCGTAAGAGACCATTACTGCCGGCGCGCCCCATATACATATGCCGAAATATCTGTCGGCGAGCGCGGCCGTGGCACCGTCGGCATCCATGAAGCCTAATACCACGCTGCATATGGGCCCGGAAAGAGCAATAAGCAGCAAGCCGACAAGCATACCGATAATCAGCGCACGGAATAATATGGTATCACAACGGCCGCGGTCTCCGGCTCCGCAAGCCTGGGCGGTAAGACCGCTCGATCCCATGCGGAGGAAGCCAAAGAGCCAATAGAGCATATTGAACACCGTGCCTCCGACCGCTATTGCCCCAATGTATACCGCATTGCCGATATGGCCGGTAATGGCCACGTCGACAAGACCCAGCACCGGGGTGGTCAGGTTAGATATGATTGCCGGCAGGGCAATGGCAAGTATTTCGGAGCTGTGACGCAGACGCATTGACACACGATTATGTCATGAAAGGTAGATAATAATACGGAGGGGGCATGATATCATGCCCCCTCCGTATTAT
>RYWL01000089.1 GCA_003979155.1 Muribaculaceae bacterium | reverse complement strand
ATTTTCTCCATTTCGAGGTCGATGATATCATCCATGATTCGCTGTGCGCGGCGAACGTTGTGTGCCAGCAGCTCGAAATTGAACTTTGCTTCGGGGGTGAAGGGGTTTTCAACAAAGCTGTAGAGGTTTATCGCCAGCAGTCGGCAGCTGTCGTAAGGGCAAAGGGGGATTTCGCCGCAGGGATTGGTCGAAATTGTCTCGAAGCCGAGGTCTGCATAGCAGTCGGGCACCGACTCGCGGCGGATTGTGTCCCAGAAAAGCACGCCGGGTTCGGCCGATTTCCATGCGTTTGTCACTATTTTGTGCCAGAGAGCCGCAGCGTCGATTTCTTTAATGACTTCGGGCTCGTCGGCATCGACGGGGAACTGCTGTGTGTATGAAGTGCCGTTTTCGGCCGCACTCATGAAGTCGTCGTCGATGCGGACTGATACATTTGCTCCGGTCACTTTGCCGGGAGTCATCTTGGCATCGATAAAGGCTTCGGAGTCGGGGTGCTTGATAGATACTGTCATCATCAGAGCGCCGCGGCGCCCGTCCTGTGCTACTTCGCGTGTTGAGTTGGAGTATCGTTCCATAAACGGAACAAGGCCGGTCGATGTCAGGGCCGAGTTCTTGACTGCAGAGCCTTTCGGACGCAGATGCGAGAGGTCGTGTCCGACACCTCCGCGCCGTTTCATGAGCTGTACCTGCTCCTGGTCGACGAGCATGATGCCGCCGTAGCTGTCGGGCTTGCCGTCGATACCGACAACGAAGCAGTTCGACAGCGAGCCCACCTGGCGGTTGTTGCCTATTCCGGCCATGGGACTGCCCTGGGGCACAACGTATCTGAAGTCTCGTAAAAGTTCGAAAATCTCGTCGGAGCTCATACCCTCGGGGTAGTTTGCCTCGATTCGTGCGAGTTCATTGGCCAGACGGCGGTGCATGTCGTCGGGCGTGAGCTCGTAGATGTTGCCGTCGCTGTCTTTGAGTGCGTATTTGCTTACCCACACCTGAGCGGCGAGTGCGTCGCCGTTGAAGTATCGGTTGGAGGCTTCTACGGCCTCTTCGAAGGTATATGTCTTTTGTGTTTCCATTTCTGCGTCCATTCATGTGAAAAAGGCACAGCAAAGTTGGGAATTTTTTGCGGAATATGCAAGTGCGACGTGGTTGCTTTCGCCGCAAAAATCGGCCTGTTTTCACTGCTTCGCCAAAGGGTAAAAACGTCTTCGCCCCGGATGCATAAAGTGCGGCCGGGGCGAAGACGCTGTGTATTAAGCTGTGACTGCGCAATCAGAGATTGCTGCGGTCTTTGTTGGATTTGCGGAAGAAGAGTTTGTGGTCGATGTATTCCTGAGTTGCAATCAGTGTGGGTTTGGGAAGGCGCTCGTAGTAGCGCGATATCTCAATCTGCTCACGGTTTTCGGTCACTTCCTCGAGGTTGTCGTTGTACGGAGCGAATTCCTGAAGCTTCTTTTCGAGGTCGGATTTCATCTGTGCGGCAATCTGATTTGCGCGTTTGGCTATGACGCATACAGTTTCGTATATGTTGCCTGTCTGCTCGGCGAGCTGTATGGTGTCGCGTGTGACAGTGGTCTGTGGTGTGTTTGTTTTTTTGAAATCCATCGTATATATGGTGTTTTGCGTTTGCTTGATGTTGTGGAGGTGAGTGTTATTCTTTTACGTAGCGACGGGCTATTTTGAGGATGTTGTCGGCTTCGTCGCGGTTTTTTGTGTCGGGATAGTTGTTGATGAATGAGTAGTATTCATCAATTACATCGCGGAAACGGTCGGCTTTGCGCTCTTCGATAGAGTTTACGGCTTCCTGATAACGCGATTTGAGCACGAGCATTTCGAGATCTTCTTTGTACTTTGAGTAGGGATAGTCCTTAATCGCGTTTTTTGCCACGATTATAGCGCTCTGGTAGTTGTTTCCCATATAGTTGCCGAGATTGTAGTAAAGCTGGGCGTTCTGGAGTTGCTTGAGAGTGAGTTTATCCTGAAGCTCGAAGATAGCATTTTGTGCAATCGAAACCCTGTCGCTTCGCGGAAAATAGTCGAGGAATGTCTGCAGCTCTTCGATGGCTTTGATAGTGCCGCTCTGGTCGAGCTGTGCCTCGGGCGAATCCTGATAATATCCGTAGCCGGAGTAGAATCGGGCGTCTTCGGCGAATTTTCCTTTGGGGTATCGGGTGTAATAGCTTTTGAAGTAAACGCCGGCGGTGGCGTAGTCGTGGTTCTCGTAGTTGCTCATTGCCAGCAGATAAAGCGATTCCTCGGCTTTGTCGCTGCCTTTGAACACTGAGATGCACTCCTGTAGCAGAGTAGCGGCCTGCACATATTTTTTCTGCTCATATGCCTGCTTGGCGTATTCGAATTTATAGTTGTAGTCATTGCTTTTCTGCACGCGCTGGTATTCGCCGCATGAGCAGAGCACTATGAGAGCAAGTGTGTAGATTATAAAGTTGCGCATTCTGGGTTAGTCTAATCCGGAGCGTCTGAATAAGTCGCTTCAGCGTGCAAAGTTAATAAAATTCCTTTGAAAAAGTTCTATTGGGCACTCCTTTTCCTAATAATTAACATTTTGGCGCGGCTTTTAAGCTCTTTTTCAAGCATGAGGCTCCGGTGCGCCTCAATATTTTTTCAATAAAGGAATGGATATGTAGAGAGTGGCGCAGATTGACATTACGAGCCCCGATGCTAACAAAACTGTGTTGGCGGCCGTGAGGTCGCCGTTGTCAATCATGATTTTGGTCTGGCTGATTACTATTGCGCAAGAGACGGCAAGAACTATGACAAATGCCGCGAGTTCGAATGTCGACACGGTCCGTGGCTGACGGTCGGGTAGGCGGTTTAGGGTTTTACGGGTGAACCAGTCTTTCGAGGGGGGCAGTGGAGCCTCGTTTTTGAGAATCGATGCTATGTGGCGGTCGAGGTTTTGTGTTGCTTTGTCGTTTTTCATATTGCAGAGGAGAGTTTATAGGTTGCGATATTTTTCAAGAATGACAGCGAGTCGGTTGCGGGCTCTGAAGAGGTGTGAGCGCACGGTGGTCTCGGGCAGAGAGGTAATCGATGATATGCGCGCCACCGGAAAGTCTTCGTAGTAGAAGAGCTGTACAACTGCTCTCTGAGTTTCCGGCAGCTGTGCGATTGCCTCGGTGAGGTTGTCGGCGCTGATCGGAGTTTCGTCGGGAGTTTCGTCGGCAATGTCGGGGATGTCTTCGCTGGTGTTGCTCAGTCGGCTTCTGCGGCGCAGGTCGCTAACAAATTCGTTGTAGGCGATGCGGAAGAGCCATGAGCGAAATCGTGTCACTCCTTCGAGCGAGCGTATCGACAGATATGCTTTCAAAAAGGTCTCCTGAGCAAGATCGTCGGCCAGTGCCGAGTCGCCTTTTGTGAGTCCGAGCAGAAAGCGGCGGAGGCTTTCGGAATAAGCGTCGACCAATTGCCCGAAGGCGTTGCGGTCGTCGGCCGCAACGCATCGGGTAATCAGTGCTAATTCCTGAAAGCGGTTGATTGCCATTTCGGAAAATCAGGAGCGTTTGTTGAAGAAATAGGGCACGAACTTTGCTAGACCGAGCACGAAGAGCGAGCCTCCGCAGAGGAATCCGACGCCGGCGTTGTGTCCGGAGGCAAAGGCAAGGAAGAGCATCACGCCAATGCCGATGAGGGCAAATCCGTTGCGGATGTCTTTGCTCGACATAAGGCCGCAGGCTTTGTTTACATTGTTAATAGCGTTGCGCACGGTGTCGGTGTCGGTCGTGGTGGTGCTTGTATCGCCGGTGCGGGGCTGCCCGTTTTCATCGAAAATCACCGGAGTGGGCTGTGTGAACTGGTTGATTGTAACCTGCGGAGCAGCAGGAGTGCCGGTGAAGAATGCTTCGGGCAGCTGATAGTTGTGGTCAATAGCATTGTTGATGCTTTTGTTGCGGTTGTGCTGCCGGCGTAGTGTGTATATGAGCACACATACAAGAATTAAAAGAAGAATTACGCCTATAGTAGCGATGATGCCGATTGCAGCGACAACCTTGAGGGTTTTGTTGGAGACGCCCTTGGGGTAGGCAGGCGACTGAATGTCGAGATACACCGTGCGTGTAGTCACCGAGTCTCTGGCTACGATGAGTGTGTCGCCTTTGGTGTCGACTACAAGAGTGGACCCGTTGTCGATGCCCGGCTGCTGTACGGCTTTACGAACAGCCAGCCGCACCGATTTTTCGAATTCATGTTTTTCCCACGAAGTGGGCTCTACATTATTTAATGCCTCGCTGATGTTGCAGCCGGTGAGAAGAGTTACTGTCAGAAATGCGACGAGTATACCGATAAGTTTTTTCATAAGATTGTGTTGTTGTAGTGTCGGATGTTTTTTATGGGGCTTGTTTTGCGCCCTCTGTCATAAAGACGGTGTCTTCATTCAAAAGTTGCACATCGGCCGAAAAAAATTATCACAGACATATGATAGATGTGGCATAAAAACAAAAATAGCCGAAAATCGTGTGATTATCAGCTATTCAATGTGCGCATGAAGGGACTCGAACCCCCACGACCGGAGTCATTAGATCCTAAGTCTAACGCGGCTACCAATTACGCCACATGCGCGAGTGTGGTGCAAAGTTAACTATTTTTTTTCTTTCTGGCAAAATTTATTCATCGGAGCATATGATAATCAATCGCAAATATGGCGATACAATATGAAATACAAGTTTAATGATTTATGAACTATCTGCGCCAATAAATTTATTCTGTCAAAGAACCGCCGGATGCTATATTATATATGAGTGGGTCGGGCGATGAGTATTGTCGTGTGAGTTGCCCGGTGAAATTTGCTATATTTTGATAGTTGCTGATAATCAGTGTGTTGTGGGTGAGTGTGTAAAATTCTTGTAAAAAAGTTTGCAAAAATTTGGAGGAGTCAAAAAAAAGGCATAACTTTGCATCGCTTTTGACAAGGAAGGGGCGCTTAGCTCAGCTGGTTCAGAGCATCTGCCTTACAAGCAGAGGGTCGGGGG
>RYWL01000013.1 GCA_003979155.1 Muribaculaceae bacterium | reverse complement strand
CCCTCTCTGCAGGCATCGTGCGGTACACCGATGCGGCGGGAGCTGACGGCTCGGCCGAAATTACAGGCGGCATCGCCGATGTCGACAACAACGTGATATCGGTTTGTGTATATTGAACGTATTTTGCGCCATGACCCGACTTAAACTCATAATAATAACCCTGCTGATCGCGATTGCCGCACCCTTTGCACACGCTGGCGAAGCCGCTGACACAGCCTCGAGCAAAATCAATCCCAAAGAGATTATCTTCGAGCACCTCGGCGACCGCTACGGCTGGGAAATGCCATTCGACCACCATCACAGCATTCCGCTGCCGATAATCGTCGTGGCATCCGACGGACTGCACTGCTTCTCCTCGGCCTGTGTCGAACACGGCAAAAGCTATAAAGATGGCGACATCACTTTCTGCATCGCCGGCGAAGACAGCAAGTATCACGGCAAAGTAGTGGAAATCGCAGCAGACGGCGAAGAAATTAAGCCACTCGACTTCTCCATTACCAAAAACGCGTGCGCACTCTTCATAACAGTGCTCATTGTGGCAGGCATCATGCTCTGGCTCGCCGCTTTCCTGCGCAAGCACCCCTACAAAGCGCCGCGCAAAGGCCTGGGCGGAGTCGAGGCATGCGTCACATTTATCTACGACGGCGCCGTGAAATCGACCCTCGGCCCCAAGGCGGCTCGCTTCGCCCCCTATCTGCTCACGGTGTTCTTCTTCATACTTGTCATGAACCTCACCGGCCTTGTGGTGATATTCCCCGGCGGCGCAAACCTCACCGGCAATATTGCCGTCACCCTCGTGCTTGCAATATGCACCTTCTTGGTGACAAACCTCTTTGCCAACAAACACTACTGGAAAGAAATCCTCTGGCCCGACGTTCCCCTCTGGCTTAAATTCCCGCTCCCCATCATGCCCGTCATCGAGATTTTCGGCATGTTCACCAAGCCGGCAGCACTCACCGTGCGTCTGTTTGCCAACATGATGGGCGGCCATATGATAGTAATCACCCTCACACTCCTCATATTCATCTTCTCGGCCATCAACCCCGTGGCCGGCGGTGCCTCGACAGTAGTATCGCTTATCTTCTCGATATTCATGCTCCTTATCGACGTGCTCGTAAGCTTCATCCAGGCATATGTGTTCACACTTCTGTCGGCCATTTTCATAGGCCTGGCAAATGAAGAGCACGGCCATGAAAAAGAAGCACACACAGCAAAAGAAATCGGCAAAGACGTGGTCGATGCCATCATATAACAGACTTAATAAACAAATCAAAAATACTAAAAACTTCAAAATTATGTTTGGTCTTTTAGCAGAAATCGCACCTCTCGTAGGTCTTGGCGCATCTTTTGGCGCAGGTATCGCAGCAATCGGCGCCGGTCTCGGCATTGGTAAAATCGGTTCCGCCGCTATGGAAGCCATAGCCCGTCAGCCCGAAGCCGCCGGTGATATCCGAAGCAACATGATTGTAATCGCAGCCCTCGTTGAAGGTGTGGCACTTTTCGCTGTTATCGTCTGCGCCCTCGCACTCTTCCTCTAATTTACCCCTCCACTTCCGATAAATGGAACTCTTCACTCCCGATTACGGCTTGATATTCTGGATGTTTATCGCCTTTGGCGTGCTCTTCCTCATTCTGTGGAAGTTCGCCTGGCCGGTAATACTCAAGAGTGTCGACCAACGAGCCGACCTGATCGACAAGGGTGTGGAATATGCTCAGGAGGCTAAAATTCAACTTGACAACGCCCGCTCCGAGGCAGAGGAGTATCTCAACACCGCCCGAAAGGAACAGGCTCAGATTCTTCGCGACGCCGACAAGATGAAAACTCAAATCATCGAACAGGCACGCGTGGCAGCTCAGACCGAAGCCCAAAAGGTGATGGACAATGCTAAACTGCAGATTCAGCAGCAGCAGAAAGAGGCCCAGCAACAATTCCGCAACCAGGTCAGCGAGTTTGCAATCCAGATTGCAGGCAAAATCGTCAAAAACCAGATGAAAGACGACGAAGCTCAAAACAAGCTCGTCGACTCAATGCTTGACCAAATCGAACAGAACAAGAACTAACCCATGGACAAAGGACTTATCCCGCGCCGATACGCAAAGGCTCTATACGAAGTAGGCGAAGAACGAAACGCAAACGACAGCCTGTATGCCCTTATGCAGTCTCTCGCCGGCACATTCGCCTCACAGCCGTTGCTGGCCAAAACACTGGCAAACCCGTTTGTGGCAGCCGACGAGAAATTGTCGCTCCTCACGCTCGCTGCCGGTGAAAAAGAGGCCGGAGCCGATGCTACATACACCGACTTCCTCAAACTCCTCAAAGAGAACGGACGACTCGACATGGCACGGGACATAGCTCTCGCCTTCATTGACCTCTACCGCAGCCGCCACGAAATATACCGTGTGGCAGTGCAAAGCGCCGCCCCTATGGGCGACGAAGAACGTCTCAGACTGCAGAGAGTAATTTCGGGCCACATAGGCCACGGCACCATGGAGTATGACTACTCTGTCGACCCCGACCTCATTGGCGGCTTCATTGTAACAGTCAATTCCGAACGCCTCGATGCCTCCGTACGCCACCAGCTTGAAGAACTGAAACTACAGCTCCTCAACTGAACGCGGCATCCGTCTTTTATTCCTCTTTATTATCACACTTTATCAACCAGCAAGCTCACAGCATAAATGATAAATCCCAGCGAGATTTCTGAAGTATTGAAGCAGCAGCTCGAGAACGTCAACTCCAAGATTACCTTCGAAGAAGTCGGTACCGTTCTGGAGGTAGGCGACGGCGTTGCCCACGTCTACGGCCTCGACAATGTCGGCGCCAACGAACTTATAGAGTTCGAAAACGGCGTAAAAGGCGTAGCCATGAACCTCGAGGAAAGCAACGTCGGTGTCGTTCTGCTCAACGACGTCAATAAAGTGACCGAGAACATGACCGTGCGCCTCACCGGCCAAATCGCTTCCATTCCCGTGGGCGAAGGCTTGCTCGGACGTGTGATTAACGTACTCGGCGAACCAATCGACGGTAACGGTCCTATCGCAGGCAACCTAATCCGCCTCCCCCTCGAGCGAAAGGCTCCCGGCGTTATATATCGTCAGCCTGTGAAGCAGCCCCTCCAGACCGGTATCAAGGCCATCGACTCGATGGTTCCCATAGGTCGAGGCCAGCGCGAGCTCATCATCGGCGACCGTCAGATAGGCAAGACCGCAATTGCAATCGACACAATCATCAACCAGCGCAAGAACTACGAGGCCGGCAAGCCCGTATACTGCATCTATGTGGCAATCGGCCAGAAAGCATCGTCTGTAGCCGCTCTTGTGCAGACCCTGCGCGAGCACGGCGCTCTCGACTACACCGTAGTCGTAGCCGCCACAGCATCCGAATCAGCCGCTATGCGCTACTTCGCACCCTTTGCAGGCGTCGCAATCGGCGAATACTTCCGCGACACCGGCCGCGACGCCCTCATCATCTACGACGACCTCTCGAAGCAGGCCGTTGCATACCGCGAGGTATCGCTCATCCTCAAACGTCCTTCTGGACGCGAAGCATATCCCGGCGATATCTTCTACCTCCACTCGCGTCTGCTCGAACGTGCCGCCAAAATCATCGACAACCAGCAGGTAGCATCGCAGATGAACGACCTTCCCACACCTCTGAAGCCTCTCTTCAAAGCCGGCGGCTCGCTCACTGCCCTCCCTATCATCGAGACTCAGGCAGGCGACGTATCGGCATACATCCCCACAAACGTGATTTCTATCACCGACGGCCAGATATTCCTTGAGACCGCACTCTTCAACCGAGGCATTCGCCCGGCCATCAACGTGGGCATCTCCGTTTCGCGTGTAGGTGGTTCGGCTCAGGTAAAAGCAATGAAAAAAGTGGCCGGCACACTGAAAATCGACCAGGCACAGTTCCGCGAGCTCGAGGCATTCACCAAGTTCGGCGGCGACATGGACGCCGTTACCGCCCGCGTCATCGACAAAGGCCGCAAAAACGAGCGTCTGCTCATCCAGCCCCAGTATCACCCCATGCCCGTAGAGCAGGAAATCGCCATAATCTACGCCGGCGTAAACGGACTCCTCGGCAACGTGCCCCTCGACAAGGTAGCCGAGTTCGAGCAACAGTATCTGCAGCTTCTTCAGGCCAAACACGCCGACGACGTTCTCGCCCCCCTGGCTGCCGGCAGTCAGCTCACCGACGAGATAGCTCAGAAGCTCAGCGCCGCAGCAAACGACGTGGCAGCGCGATTCTAATTCTTAATACTATATACGGAGCGGCCCGCAAGGGTCGCCCCGATATTCAATAAAAACCGCAAATGGCAACATTACGCGAACTCAAAAGCCGAATAGGCACAGTAGCCTCCTCCGAGAAAATTACCGGAGCGATGAAGATGATTTCCTCAGCCAAAATGCATAAAGCCGAGGGAGTTCTCCGTCGTCTACAGCCATTCCGACACTGCGTGGAGACTATTATCGGCAATCTTCTGTCGTCCGACGCTGCCGTGAGCTCGCCGCTTACTGCCGCCCGTGCCACAGTAAGCCACGCCGCCATTGTAGTGCTCGGCAGCGACGACGGTCTCTGCGGCGCCTACAATGTAAACATATTCAAATCTCTTCTCCAGACAATTGCCGAGCTGCGCTCACAGGCCGGCGACAGCATAAAAATCGACATAATACCTGTGGGCAAGAAAATGGCCGCCGCCGTATCGAAAATATGCGCTTCCGACCCCTGCATCACTCTCGCGCCCGTCGAAGGTATCGACTCGAAAAGCGATGGAGACTCAGTGAAAAGTCTCGCCGCAGGCCTTGAGCAGCGATTCCTCGAAGGCAGCCTCGACAAAGTTCTCCTGCAATATGTGCACTACATATCGGCCGGCAAACAACGCCAGACATGCGACACCTATCTGCCGCTGTCGCAAGACACGCTCGTTGCCACCGGAGAGAAGAAAGCCACAGGACGTCCCTATCTCTTCGAGCCCGACGCACACACAATATTCGGCACCGTGCTGCCCATGTATCTCCTCTCGGTGATGCAAGAAGCTTTTGCCGAAAACCGTGCCAGCGAACAAGCCGCACGAGTAATGGCCATGCAGAGTGCAAACGACAACGCTCAGAAACTCCTTGAGCAATTACAACTCGAATACAACAAGCTGCGTCAGCAAAGCATCACCACCGAGCTGCTCGACATCGTCGGCGGACAGACACGCGACTGACGCTTCACAACATATAACGAAAACAACATTCACTAAACCGACAATTTCACATTCATGGGTAGTGTAAAAGAATATTTCTCAACACTGGGCACCGGCATCGCAAGCCTCGTAAAAGGCATGAAAGTAACCGGCAAAGAATTCATTACACCTAAAATAACGGAGTGCTATCCCGAGAACCGTCTTACCAACCATCCGGCCGAGCGATTCCGCGCCGAACTCCACTTTATCTACGACGCCGAAGGCAACCACAAATGCATCGCCTGCGGCTCTTGCGAACGCGCCTGCCCCAACGGTACAATCTCGATTCAGTCGAAAATGGTCGACACCCCCCAGGGCACAAAGAAAAAGAAGCTCGAAAAGTATCTCTACGACCTCGGCTCCTGCACCTTCTGCCAGCTCTGCGTGACAAGCTGTCCGACCAACGCCATCGAATTCGACAACGACTTCGAACAAGCTGTATTCACCCGCGGAAAACTCGTAAAACAGCTCAACTATCTCCCCGAGAAACCCGAACCTGAGCTCACCGAGGAGCAGAAAGCAAAGCTTGCCGCTGAGCGCGAAGCCAAAATAGCCGAGGCAAAAGCCAAAGCCGCCGCACTCAAAGCTGCAAAAGAAGCCGCTGCAAAAGAAGCTCCCGCAGCTGACAACAACGAAAATAAATAAACCAATATATGGAATCAGTAGGAAGTATAATCTTGTATTTTATCGTCGCACTGTCGATGATAGTCTTCTCAGCGATGGCCGTAACGACACGCAAAATTTTGCGCGCAGCCACCTACCTGCTGTTCACCCTCTTCGCCGGCGCCGTAGTCTACTTCATGCTCGACTACGAATTTCTTGGTGCCGTGCAGATTGCGGTGTACGCCGGCGGTATAGTGGTGCTATTTGTCTTCGCCATCCTTCTTACGAGCCGTCCGGGCGACAACAGCGAGCGTCTGACATCAAAATCACGTGTGCTTGGCGCAGTAGCCGCCATTGCCACACTTGTGATTACCGGCTATGCACTCATCAGCCGTGTGTCGGTGGCTCTTGCTCCTAAGCCCGAAATGCAGGCCCTCGACATGCAGCAGCTGGGCTCTACCCTCATGGGTACGGGCGACGGCCAGTATCTGCTGCCGTTCGAAGCCGTGTCGGTTCTGTTGCTCGCATGTATAATCGGTGGCGTCGTTGTAGCCCGTAAACGTTGATTGCTATGGAAATTACAGCTATATACTATCTTTTGCCCGCGCTGATTATGTTCTGCTGCGGAGTCTACGGCTTCATCACACGCAAAAATATGATTGCTATGCTGGTGTCGCTCGAGCTCATGCTCAATGCCGTCGACATCAACTTTGTGGTATTCAACCGTTTTCTCTATCCCGAGCAAACCGAGGGTATGTTCTTCACCCTCTTTGCCATAGCCATTGCGGCTGCCGAGACAGCGCTTGCGATTGCTATTATCATCAATATTTTCCGAGCTGTGCGCAACATCGACGTACGCTCACTTAACGAAATGAAATTCTAAGGGCCATGGATATCACATTACCTATACTGATACTTACCATTCCCCTGTTTATGTTCTTCCTCCTGGGTCTGCTGGGAATGAAGATGTCGCATAAACTTGCCGGAACGCTCGGATGCCTTGGCATGGGCACAGTGCTTGTGCTCTCCTACTACACGGCATACGCCTACTTCTTCAGCGGCGCACCCGAATTTGTAAACGCCGCCGGCGAGCGCCTCCAGTACATAGTCTTCGACCAAAGCTGGCTCACGCTCTACAACCCTCTCGAAATCCGTCTGGGCTTCCTGCTCGACCCCATCTCCGCTATGATGCTCATAGTAATCCCCACCATCTCTTTCATGGTGCACCTCTACTCTATGGGCTACATGCGCGACCACCACGGTGTGTTTGAGCACGGCTTCCAGCGCTTCTACGCTTTCCTGTCGCTCTTCAGCTTCTCTATGCTGGGTCTCGTCGTGGCAACAAACATCTTCCAGATGTATATCTTCTGGGAACTTGTGGGCGCTTCATCGTACCTGCTCATCGGCTTCTACTACACACGTCCGTCGGCAGTATCGGCATCGAAGAAAGCATTTATCGTAACACGTTTCGCCGACCTCGGATTCCTCATCGGCATCCTTATCCTGTCGTTCTACACAGAGACCTTCAACTTCATTGAATTCACATCTGTACCCGTCGACGGCCTCGCAAATGTAAGCCAGGTCGACCTCGGCACGGCAGAAGGCGTTCGCAACATTTTCAGCACAAGCGCTGCTCCGCTGTTCATGGGCGGCTCTGTACTTACCTGGGCTCTCGTGCTTATATTCATGGGTGGCATGGGTAAATCGGCCATGCTCCCGCTGCACATCTGGCTCCCCGACGCAATGGAAGGCCCCACACCCGTGTCGGCCCTTATCCACGCCGCCACCATGGTTGTGGCCGGTGTATATCTGGTAGCCCGCCTCTTCCCGCTCTACCTTATGGAGACCACATCGCTCGAAATCATCACCGTAGTAGGTGCAATCACGGCTCTCTACGCCGCCATTGTAGCCTGCACACAGATTGACATCAAGCGAGTGCTCGCCTTCTCGACAATATCGCAGATTGCATTCATGATGGTATCACTCGGCGTCGCACGTCCCGAGTTCCACGAAGGCCTCGGCTACATGGCATCGATGTTCCACCTCTTCACACACGCCATGTTCAAAGCCCTCCTCTTCCTCGGTGCCGGCGCACTCATCCACGCCATCGGCTCAAACGACTACACCGAGATGCACGGCCTGCGCAAATACATGCCCGTCACACACTGGACATTCCTCATCGGCTGTCTCGCAATCGCCGGTATCATACCCTTCTCGGGCTTCTTCTCCAAAGACGAAATCCTCAGCTCATGCCTCGGCTACAGCTGGGTTGCTTACCTGTGGATGTCGTTTGTAGCATTCCTCACAGCCTTCTACATGTTCCGCCTCTACTACCTCATCTTCTGGTGGAAAGAGCACAAGACCCACGAAGGCCACCACGCACCCCACGACCAGCCCTGGACCATGACTCTGCCTCTGGTTATCCTCGCTGCCATTTCGTGCGTCGCAGGTTTTATTCCCTTCGGCAACTTCGTGAGCTGGAACGGCCATCCCTACGACTTTATGGCACACTTCGACTGGAACGTCGCCACAATAAGCCTTATCGTGGCAATCCTCGGCATCGGTCTGGCCACAGTGATGTATCGCAAAGAAAACAGCCTGCCGGAGAAATTCCGCAAAGCCGTACCTGCCCTGTGGACATGGAGCTACCACCGCTTCTACTGGGATGAGCTCTATCAGTTCATCACCCACAAAATCATCTTCGGCAGCATCTGCCGTCCTCTGGCATGGTTCGACCGCCACATCATCGACGGCACTATGGATTCGTTTGCCACAGTCACCAACAAGGCATCCGACGCTATTAAACCTCTCCAGTCTGGCCAGATACAGATGTACGTTTGGTACTATCTTATCGGTGCACTCGCACTCGGCACAATCACAGTAATATGCCTTATCTGAAGTAACGGTGCTAACACATAAAATCAGTATTAAAAGATGTTTTCGAATATATTAATATACTTTGTCGTGATTCCGCTGCTTATGCTCGCGGGAACCGGCTTGTGCCGCAACATACGCCAGATACGCGCCGTTGCCATTACGGGCTCGTTGGCCCTGATTGCACTGTCAATCTACACTCTGGTAGAGTATCTTGGCCTCCGTCAGGCCGGCGCAACAGAGCCCATGCTCTTCACCGATTCATGGACATGGTTCGCACCGCTCAACATCAACCTCGCTGTAGGTGTCGACGGCATATCAATCGCCATGCTCATCCTCTCGTCGTTCATTCTTCTCACAGGCTCTCTGGCCTCGTGGGCAATTCCCCAGCCCAAGGAATTCTTCCTCTGGCTCATTCTGCTCTCCACTGGTGTATTCGGTTTCTTCATCACCATCGACCTCTTCACCATGTTCATGTTCTATGAGGTAGCACTCATTCCCATGTACCTTCTCATCGGTGTCTGGGGTTCGGGACGCAAGAACTACTCCGCAATGAAACTCACCCTCATGCTCATGGGCGGCTCGGCATTCCTCATGCTCGGCCTCATAGGCATCTACTACCACTCGGCACCCGAAGGCCAGCCCCTCACATGGAATCTGCTGGCTATCGCCGCCAACGATGCCATACCCCACGGCTGGCAGAGCTTCCTCTTCCCCATGACTTTCGTAGGTTTCGGCGTTCTCGGCGCAATGTTCCCCTTCCACACATGGAGTCCCGACGGCCATGCTTCGGCACCTACTGCCGTTTCGATGCTACACGCCGGCGTGCTTATGAAACTCGGTGGCTACGGCTGCTTCCGTGTGGCTATCTACCTCATGCCCTGGGCTGCTACTGAGCTCGCATGGATATTCCTTATCCTCACCGGCACATCGGTAGTCTACGGCGCCTTCTGCGCCTGCGTCAAGACCGACCTCAAGTACATCAACGCTTACTCGTCGGTATCGCACTGCGGCCTCGTGCTCTTCGCCATTCTCATGCTCAACACCACAGCGATGACAGGTGCTATCATGCAGATGCTCTCGCACGGCCTCATGACAGCCCTCTTCTTCGCGCTCATCGGTATGATTTACGGCCGTACACACACACGCGAAATCACCCAGATGGGCGGCCTGATGCAGATTATGCCTTACCTCTCCGTAGGATATGTAATCGCCGGTTTTGCCTCGCTCGGCCTTCCCGGCCTCTCGGGCTTCGTGGCTGAAATGACAATCTTCATAGGCTCCTTCCAGGCCGGCATGGCCGACTACCTCTCGGGCGAAGGCTCGCTCCGTCTGGTATTCACCCTCGTGGCCTGCTGCTCGATTGTTATCACCGCAGTCTACATCCTCCGCGTTGTGGGCAAGCTCCTCTTCGGCCCGGTGCTCGACGAGCATCACCGCACCCTCACCGACGCCACATGGTGGGAACGCCTCTCCACTGCCACTCTCATCGTGTGCGTGGCTGCTATCGGCTGCTTCCCCAATTTCTTCGAGAACCTCATCAAAACAACCTTCACTCCCGAGATATTCGCCGTACTCGGCATGTAAACCAATAAGGAATAAAACGCAATGGATTACTCACAATTTTTAGCTATGAAGCAGGAAATCACCCTTCTGGTGGTGTTCTTGCTGGTATTCCTCTATGATACCTTCATGCCTAAGTCGACGCAGAAAGGCCTTCCGGCAGTAGCGACCATACTCATGCTCGCCGCCACGGCAGCCGGCTTCTGCAGCCAGTGCTTCGGCTCAAGCTGCACAACAACAGCTTTTGCCGGCATGTACGAGACCTCGGCTGTTATCGCTGCAATCAAAGGAATTCTCAACATCGGTGTAGTCATCGTACTGCTCCAGTCGATATCGTGGGCCAACGGTGAACAGATGAACATGCGCCGCGGCGAGTTCTACGAGCTTCTGCTCGTCACACTCTTCGGCATGTACCTTATGATATCGGCGCGCCACTTCCTGCTCTTCATCATCGGCCTCGAAAGCGCATCTCTGCCCCTCGCAGCAATGGTGGCTCTTGACAAAAACCGCTATGAGAGCCACGAGGCAGCCGTGAAATACATGCTCACCGCCGTATTCTCATCGGCAATCTTCATGATGGGCCTCTCCTTCGTCTATGGCCTCACCGGCTCACTCTACTTCGAGAAAATATACTTTGCTCTCACCGGCCAGATGAGCATCATGCTCGTCATGGCGCTTGCATTCGTCATCGCAGGTATAGGCTTCAAACTCTCGCTTGTTCCCTTCCACCTCTGGACAGCCGACGTTTACCAGGGAGCACCCACATCGGTGACTTCTTACCTCTCTGTAATCTCCAAAGGCGCGGCTGCCTTCGCCTTCCTGGTAATTCTCTGCCAGGTATTCGGCTCGCTCTACAGCCAGGTATGGGAGTGGATGCTCTACGCACTGATTATTATCACAATCACCGTAGGCAACCTCTTCGCCATCCGCCAGCGCAACATGAAGCGCTTCCTCGCCTTCTCGTCAATCTCGCAGGCAGGCTACATCATGCTCGGCGTGATTGCCTACAACGCTATGGGTATGGCAGCAATGATGTACTACATCCTCGTCTACATCTTCTCCAACCTCGCAGCATTCGGCGTAATCGGCGCAATCGAGCGCGCCACGGGCAAAGTATCAATGGACGATTACAACGGCCTTTACCGCACCAACCCCCGTCTGTCGGTAGCAATGATGCTGGCCATGTTCTCACTGGCAGGCATCCCGCCTTTCGCAGGATTCTTCTCCAAGTTCTTCATCTTCACCGGAGCTATCAACCAGGGCAGCGTAGCAATCTACGTGCTTGTGCTCATCGCCTTGATTAACACAATTGTATCACTCTACTACTACCTCCTTGTAGTGAAAGCGATGTTCATCAGCGACGAAGATTGCCAGATACCCAACTTCCGCAGCACATGCAGCGAGCGTATCGGACTCTGGCTCACCGTTGCCGGCATCCTCGCCCTCGGTATCGTCAGCTTCTTCTACAGCAGCCTGCTCGAACTCAGCGAAGTATCCGCAATCAACATGTACTTCATCGGCTGATAAAAATCTCAACCAATACAACGGGCGGCCCCGCAGAGGTGTCGCCCGTTTTTTTGTTTATATATTAACATATCCGGCAACTTTCTGCGTCGGCATGTTCGCGCCCCGACTCCAATGCTTATTCTTTCATGACATTGGGGCGCTCAGGCGTGCAAATTCCCGGATAAGCGCCGGAGCAATTTAACATTATTTCACATCAACTATTTGTTGTTTATAAAATTTTTCATTAAATACCGGCCGTTGAATACCGAATTGAAAGAAATAAAAAACAGCCATTACTACTAATTTAATAAACTCCGGAACAACAACTACTATTTTCTTAATCTAACACCTAATTAACATACAACTTGCGAAAACAACTAATTAAATCACGAACTGTAGTATTGGCGGCTGCCGCAATACTATTTTTAGCATCTTGTCAGAATGCCATAGACAACGATTGTGTATCTGTTCCAAAAAAAATCCAAAACGAAACGGTCAAACACTCACCAGAAGATGCGATAGCCTGGGCTATAGCATACAAAAATTGCAGGCTATGTCTATCTACATTATAATTGGGGATGGGGTGGATTGGATAATGGATACTTCCTGTCCGACATATTAAATCCTTCCAAAGGGAAAGAATATGATGAACCAGACAGATTCCATACCAATACCGATTTTGGCACTCTAAATATGTATATCATCCTTAAAAAATAATCTTATGAAACAATGGTATTTAATAATAGCAGTTGTCGCGGCCATATCCTTTATAACCGCTTGCTCGAGCGAAGAGCCGATTGTAGACAATACCCGTGTCGGACTGAGCACCGCTGAACTGGTGGTGAGCGAGGACATGGGCGAATTCAACACCGATATATTCAAAGCTCTTGTGGCACAAGAGGATAAGAATGAGAATCTTATCATATCGCCTCTGAGCGCGGCGATGTATCTGTCAATGCAGGCAAACTACTGCTCCGAGAATACTCAGTCACAGATTTTCAAAGCGCTCGGTTCATCGAATATTGACGCGCTTAATTCCTTCAACGCCAAAATGCTTGCAAGCCTCGGCTCTCTCGATAAGTCAACAACATTGACACTTGCAAACTCTGTGTGGTACGACCACAAATATTCACTCAAAGCGGCTGCAAAAGAAAATCTTTCAAATCATTTCAGCACTGAATTTTTCCCATGCGACCACAATAAACCCGAAACTAAAATTTTAGTAAACAATTGGATAAAGGAAAATACCGAAGGGAAAATCACGCAATTTTATGACGGAAAACCCTTTGACAGCATGGTGCTCAATGCTATGTATTTCAACAGCGAATGGAAAGACAAATTCTCAGAAAGAAACACGACGAAGGAAAAATTCCATGTCGGTGAAAAAATCTATATGGTGGATATGATGAAACGCCTCGACGGATATGAATATTTGTACGGCGGCGAAAACTTCACAGCGTGCCGACGTGAATTCGGCAACGGAGCTTTCACGTGCACATTTATTCTTCCCGATGAAGGGTGTGATATCAACGATTATATCGCAAATCTTAGTTATGAAGACTTGGCAGACATAGAATTCAACAAGGTGAAATGCGACCTTTTCGTTCCTAAATTTGAACTTTCCAAAACCATAGATGATTGTATCAACATATTCGCCTCTCTTGGCATTTATGGTCTCGATACTCCCCTGGATGTGGATTCCAAAAACATGACAATACAAGTAAAACAAGAATCCTATATAAAACTTGACGAAAACGGAGCGGAAGTAGCAGCCACAACAGGTGACAAGGTTGTTCTTTCACCATTAGATCCGAATAAACATCGTTTTGAACTCAACCGCTCGTTTATCTTCATGATAAACGAAACTTCGACCAACGCCTGCATTCTTACGGGACGCATTTCAAAATTCAAATAACAGTTTACATCACCGGCCACGGCTTGCCACGGCCAGCATCGTCCAATGTCGAATATACTGCATTGGACGATATTTGCTTTTGCAACGAAAACCTGAGCAAGGGATTCTTCTAAAACTCTGTATTTTGGAGTTTTGTCATATTTTATTCGGCTATTAGCAAGATTTTGCGTAATTTTGCGCACTCTCCCACATTGTAAATACATATGGCAAAATCTGAAAATAAAAACTCCACGGTCAAAAGCCCGGCACGCCAGGCCCGCAATCGTTGTATAATCAAAATATTGTGGATTGCCTTCGTGGCATTCGTCCTATTCTGCGCCGGCTTCTTCTTCTTAGTCTACAACGGCGAAATCGGTTACATGCCCCCTGTCGAAGAGCTGAAGAATCCACAGGATAAGTTCGCCTCCGTAATCTATACGAGCGACGGCAAGGAGATGGGCCGCTACTTCCGCAATACCGGCAACCGTGTCTACGCCGACTTCGACGAGATATCGCCGGCCGTGGTCGACGCTCTCATCGCCACAGAAGACGCACGCTTCAACGACCACTCGGGCATCGACATCAAGGCTGTCTTCCGCGCCATTGTGAAGACCCTGGCCATGGGCCAGAAAAATGCCGGCGGCGGCTCCACTATCACGCAGCAGCTCGCAAAACAGCTCTACACTCCCCCGTCGAACGGTCTGCTCTCTCGCGCCGTGCAGAAACCCATCGAATGGATGATTGCTATCAAACTCGAACGCTTCTACTCCAAAGAAGAGATTCTGAAGATGTATCTCAACCAGTTCGACTTTCTCTATAACGCCGTGGGCATCAAAAGCGCCGCAAAAGTCTACTTCGACAAATCGGCCGCCGACCTCGACGTGCTCGAATCGGCTACCCTTGTGGGCATGGTGAAAAACCCGTCGTATTTCAACCCCGTCCGCCAGCCCGAGCGCACACGCCAACGCCGCAATGTGGTGCTCGAACAGATGTACAAGGCCGACATGCTCTCTAAAGAAGAGCTCCAGCGGCTCAAAGAGCAACCGCTCACACTCAATTTTCAGCGCGTAGACCACAAAGACGGTCTCGCACCCTACTTCCGCGAAGAACTGCGACGCATGCTGTCGGCCAAAAAGCCGGTGCGCGACAATTATCCGTCGTGGGACAAGCAGCGCTTTGTTGACGACTCTATAGCATGGGCAACTAATCCCCTCTTCGGCTGGATTGAAAAAACACGCAAGCCCGACGGCACAAAATACGACATATACAACGACGGCCTCAAGATTTACACGACCATAGACTCACGCATGCAGCAGTATGCCGAAGAGGCCGTGCACGAGCACATGCAGTCGCTTCAGACTCAGTTCTTCCGCGAAAAGCGCGGACAGTCGACAGCGCCCTATACGACAAACCGCAACGAACTCTCCGACAACATGCGTCAGAAACTCATACTCAACGCCATGAAGCAGAGCGAGCGCGGACGCATAGCACGCCTGCGCGGTCTCAGCGACGAAGAGCTGCAGGCCGAATTCAACCAGCCGTTCGAAATGACCGTCTTCAGCTACGACGGCCCTGTCGACACCGTCATGACACCACGCGACTCGATGCTCTACTCCAAGTCGTTCCTGCGTACAGGATTCATGTCGATGGACCCCTCTACCGGATTCGTCAAAGCATATGTGGGAGGCCCCGACTTCCGCTTTTTCCAGTACGACATGGTTTCGACCGGCCGCCGTCAGGTAGGCTCCACTATCAAGCCTTTCCTCTACACCTACGCCTTCGAGACCGACTTCACCCCATGCACCGAGATGCTCAACGAGCAGCCGACACTGTATGACGAAAACGGCCGCATATGGCAGCCGCGCAATACAGGCAAGGCTCGCGTGGGCGAAATGGTAGACCTCCGCTGGGCGCTCACCAACTCTAACAACTGGATATCGGCACGCATCATGGACCGTCTCAGTCCTGCCGAACTTGTAAAACGAATGCATTCCTACGGCATCACCAACCAGCTCCCGGCCGTTAAATCGCTGTGTCTCGGACCGTCCGAAGTATCGGTCAAAGAAATGGTGACAGCCTACAGTGCCTTCGCCGACAAAGGCATGCGCGCCGACCCCATATATGTCACTGCTATCGCCGATGCCAACGGAAACATCATCACCGACTTCCAGCCCAATCTCACCGAAGTTATAACCCAACGCGGTTATTGGCGCATACTCTCCGTGCTGCTCAACGTTGTCGACAGCGGTACGGGCAACCGCCTGCGCCGTCCGCCGTTCAACATCACTGCGCAGATGGGTGGCAAGACCGGCACAACCAACGACAACGCCGACGGCTGGTTCATGGCATTCACCCCCGACCTCGTATCGGGCACATGGGTTGGCGGCGAAGACCGCTACATTCACTTCAACAACATGGCTCAGGGTCAAGGAGCTTCAATGGCTCTGCCTATATACGGCAAATTCATTTCGAAAGTATACGCCGACCCCACGCTCCCCTACTCGCAGAAAACCGTATTCGACTTCCCCGCAAACCTGAATCTGTGCGAAAACACAATAGGCTACGAAGAAACCGAAGAGACCGTAGAAGAAGCTATGAGCGGAGCATTTGACTGATATTCCCAAACTTTTTTACAGCATAAAAAATTCACAAAATAAGCCGATGAGAAAATGGCGCATCGAAGACAGCGAAGAGCTGTACAACATTAACGGCTGGGGCCGTAACTATTTTTCTATAAACGAAAAAGGCCACGTAGTGGTGACTCCGCGCAAAAACTGTGCGTCTGTCGACCTCAAAGAAGTGCTCGACGAGCTTCAGGTTCGCGACATATGCGCTCCGGTGCTGTTGCGCTTCCCCGATATTCTCGACAACCGCATCGAGAAAATCTCGACATGCTTCGCAGAGGCTTCGCGCCAATACAACTACTCGGCCAGCAACTTCATGATTTACCCCATCAAGGTGAATCAGATGCGTCAGGTGGTTGAAGAAATTGTGTCGTACGGCAAAAAATTCAATATCGGCCTCGAAGCAGGCTCAAAACCCGAGCTCCATGCTGTACTGGCAACAAATATTGCCGAAAACGCTCTCATCATCTGCAACGGCTACAAAGACGAGTCGTATATCGAGCTGGCTCTTCTCGCTCAGAAAATGGGCCGACGCATATATCTGGTCGTTGAAAAACTGAACGAGCTGCGTATGATTGCCGACGTGGCCAAGCGCATCAAGGTGCGCCCCAACATCGGCATACGCATCAAACTCTCGAGCACCGGCTCCGGCAAGTGGAGCGAGAGCGGCGGCGACCAAAGCAAATTCGGACTCAATTCGTCGGAGCTCCTCGAAGCCCTCGACATCATGGAGCGTCGCGACCTCAAAGACTGTCTCAAACTGATACATTTCCACATCGGTAGCCAAATCAACAAAATACGCGTAATAAAAAATGCCTTGCGCGAGGCAACACAGTTCTACGTACAGCTATCGAAACTCGGCTTCGGAATCGAATTCATCGACATAGGCGGCGGACTCGGCGTGGACTACGACGGCACCCGGAGCTCGTCGAGCGAAAGCTCCATGAACTACTCTATTCAGGAGTATGCCAACGACGCCGTTTCGGCAATCGTCGATGCCTGTGCTAAAAACGACCTTCCGCAGCCCAACATAATCAACGAGAGCGGCCGCTCGCTCACAGCACATCACTCGGTGCTCATTTTCGAAGTGCTCGAAACCACACAGCTCCCATACTGGAAAGACTCAGAAGAAATAAATCCCGAAGCCGACGAACTCGCCCTTGAGCTGTATCAGATTTGGGACAAACTCGACAATGCCAACCTCTTCGAAAGCTGGCACGACGCGCAACAAATCCGCGAAGAAGCCCTCGACCGCTTCAGCCTCGGCATGCTCGACCTGCAGACACGTGCACAAGTAGAGAAACTCTTCTGGAGCATCACACGCGAAGTAGGCGAGATCGCAATGAATATGAAGCATGTGCCCGAAGACCTGCGAAAAATAGCCAAAATGGTGCCGGACAAGTACTTCTGCAATTTTTCACTCTTCCAGTCACTCCCCGACTCATGGGCAATCGACCAGATTTTCCCCATAATCCCTATAACCCGACTCGACGAGAAACCGACCCGCACCTGCACCATTCAGGACATCACCTGCGACAGCGACGGTAAAATCTCCAATTTCATATCGCCCGGCGGCACCTCGGCGGCACTTCCCGTACACGCCCTCAAGCCCGGCGAGCCATACTACATCGGTGTCTTCCTTGTAGGCGCTTATCAGGAAATTCTCGGCGACATGCACAATCTCTTTGGCGACACTAATGCCGTGCATATCAGCGTATACAAAGACCGCTATGAGATTGACCAGATTATCGAGGGCGAAACTGTCGACGAAGTGCTCGACTACGTGCAGTACAACCCCAAAAAGCTTGTCCGCAACCTCGAGTCGTGGGTAACAGCATCGATGAAAGAGGGCTCTATCACACCCGAAGAGGGCCGCGATTTCATCAGCACATACCGCTCCGGACTCTTCGGCTACACATATCTCGAAAAATAAGATATGGAAAGCGCCACCGTACGCCGTTGGTTCGTGGAGCTCGCATACCGGGGAGCCATGTTCCACGGATGGCAGCGTCAGCCGGGCGACGTGAGTGTGCAGAGTGTCGTCGAAGACGCTATGTCCACCATTCTGCGCACTCCAGTGGCAATCACCGGGGCAGGCCGCACCGATGCCGGCGTAAACGCCAGGCAGATGTATGCACACGTAGATTTGCCAGCCGATTTCAACCCCGAAGAGCCCCGCTTCGTCCGCGCCCTCAACAGCCTTTGCGGCCGCGACATTGCAATATACCGGTTCATGCCGGTAGCCGCAGATGCACACGCACGCTTCGATGCCACTGAGCGCTCATACCGCTATTTCATACATACCCGCAAATCGCCTTTCACAGGCGATTTGTCGTGGTACTGCCCCAATCCGCCCGACTTCAAAAAAATGAACGAGGCAGCCGCCCTGCTCGTTGGCAGCCGCGACTTCACCTCGTTCTCAAAACTTCATACCGACGTAAAGACCAATATCTGCGACCTGCGGCGCGCTCAGTGGCACTGCATCGACATATCTGAAGGCCGCTGGTATTTCGAAATAGCAGCCGACCGCTTTCTGCGCAACATGGTGCGTGCGGTTGTCGGCACCCTCATCGATGTGGGCAGGGGTAAAATATCACCCTCCGATGTTCTGTCAATTCTCGACCGCAAAGACCGCTGTGCCGCCGGAACCTCAATGCCCGGCGAAGCACTCTTTCTGTGGTCGGTAAGATATCCGTATTTATAAGCATAACGATTCTACGCCGCAGGCTTAATGCGTCCCGGGAAACCTTTAGCACCGAGAATCGATGCTCTTAGAGCCCCCATGCAATGCGAGGCCATTTCGGCATACACACCGGCAAGCATAGTGTTGGCGCCCGACCATGCCACCTGCATCACCTCGGCGGCCAGTGCCGACTCGAAAGAGCTGCGAAGATGCGTCCACGGGTTGCCGCTGTCGGGCAAATCGAAGTCAATCGTTATTATGTCGCCGTCGACATGGTCGATGAGCGAGCTCCCCACGGCCACAGGCGCCAGCTCGGCAATCATAGTAGCCATACAATGGAGTATAACCTTGCGCAGAAGCTGAGCCTGGCCGCGGCCGAGTACTTCGGGACGCTCCTTTACTGTGATATAATCCAGAGCCGCAAAGGCATACACGCTCTCGAGTACGCGGCTTAGCGATATTGCAAATGTCTGTTTCATTGTAGTGTGTTTCTGGTTCATAACCTCAGCCTCTGATGCGACAGATGCTGTAGGAGATATAAGGTGTTATTATACGTCGTGCCGTGTCGAGGCTCATATGGAAGCGCGAAGGACGGCAGAAATTGAGTACAAACGACAACGCCTGGTCGAAGCTTAGCTTGCGCCGCTTGCTCATCACATCGGCCACCTGGGCACCGAGTTCGGTGTAGAGAGCGCGTGTATTTTCGCCGGCGACGAGCGAATCAATGCCGTGGCGCTCTATGGCATGCAGCTTGCGCGATGCCGTGTCATACGACAAGTAATGCGAGTGCGGCTGCATGGCAAGAGCCATAGTAAGCACTTCGTCGAGCGGACGCACACACCCGTTGCGGTAGTCGCGCTCAAAAATTTCGATGCAACGCCTCGCATACTCGGCATTGCGGTTCTTTGTGAGATTTTTCATTTTGTAGTAGTTTATATCAGCACTGCAAATTTACAACATTAATTTTGATTTGTCAATACAAAACACAATTTATATTGATATAAAGTCAATTTTTACAGAATTCTCACACTCACACCTACCCCGATATAAGGCTGAAAACCTTTGGGAGTAAGGCCGTAGCCTCCTTGTAATCCGATACTTACACGCCGTCTAACTGTTTTTGTACACACCAGAGTGCTATGCTGTTGAAAAATTTCAATCGTATCAAGCACAGCCATATGTCCGCTCAGCACCGCACGATAGGCATCTCCTCGGTAAACCGTCTGAGTTAGAGGCACATGTACCTCAACGCTGTCGGTAGTGTCACTTGCGAGTGCCAGACGCTCGCACACACTCTCTTTAGCCCTGACAACAACAATTTCGGGCACGGTGACACGGAGCGTGTCGACACGGGTGAGCACTTTAACATCGGGAGCTACCGCTTTTGGCCGCGGAGCAAGCATATAGCCGACTCCGAAACCCAACAAGATGGCAAACAACACTTTCATGACAGGAGATTGAAATATTTCAATAATGAATTGACATGCACCGCGGCAATCTTGTCGAAGCCGGCATCAGAAAGCAGCAGCGACAGATCGTCGGCATTATCCATAAAGAGATTTTCGCTGAGCACGGCCGGACACGACGTGTCGCGACAGATTGCGAAATTACCCGTCAGGTAGCCCTCATGCGGCAAGGCTCTGTTACCGCCGAGCCCGCATGCAAGCGCCTCGGCCTGCATGAGCCGAGCAAGCGTCTTTGACTCCTGAGAGGCCGCCGGAGCCACAAATGCGCAAAATCCACGCGCGCCATTCCACTCAAGCCCATTGCCGGCGGCATTGTTATGCACCGACACAAGCACAGCCCGTCGCCCTGTGGCAAGTGTGTTTGCACGGCGACAACGCTCTCTCAATGGCACGTCGCTGTCTTCAGGCACAAGCAGCACGCACTCTATGCCATGCAGTTGCAGCCGATGCCGTATTTCGCGTGCCATGTGCCTGCACCACTCCCATTCACGCAGACTTCCGTCGGGGCTGCGTTTTCCCGCGGTCTCACGACCATGACCGTTGTCGACAATAACCAGATTTTGCTTCATAAATCCATTATTAAAAGTAAACAATGCCGCAAAAGTAGCATGGCCGCGTTTCGTCACTTGTCATTTTTTACTTTTCTTCATAAAATCAAAAACCTGCCCGGAGTTGTTTTATGATAAAGACTACGTTCCACTATCTCCAATTCAATTGCATCATGCGCCTACCTATAACATATTTCATCATCATTATAGTAGCCCTGCTGGCTGCAATTCCGCGGAGCCGGGCCGAAGAAACAGTGGGCACACAAGCCGCGCGCCTTGTAAAAATCGATAACGTTCACACGCCTCCCGACAGTATCGACATGTCTCCCATCATTGCCATGCGGCCACACTGCTCAAAACCCAAGCCTATCTGCATCTATGAGCTGCCGATTTCATCTACCACCCAGTCGCACGACTGGCACCGGCTCTGGATAAACACCGCTACCCTCGGCGGCGCCTTCGTCGGCACGCTCTTCGTTCTCGAACTGCTGCCCGAAGATGCCACTAACTGGAACCGCGCATCCATTCAGCAATACTCGCCCGGAACACGCTGGGTACGTAATGTGCTCAAACGCGGGCCCGAATGGGACGGCGACAAATTCATTTTCAACTACGTGCTGCATCCCTATGCCGGAGCTGCCTACTTCATGGCTGCCCGTTCGTGCGGCTTCAACTATTATCAGTCGCTGCTTTACACAACTTTAATATCCACTGTTTTATGGGAGTTCGGCATCGAAGGCTGCATGGAGCGGCCTTCGTATCAGGATATATTTATCACTCCTTTAGCCGGCTCAATCATGGGCGAATGTTTCTATCAGCTTAAGCACCACATAGTCAACAACGGCTACACCCTCTGGGGCTCGCCAGTACTGGGAAATATAGTGGCGTTTCTAATCGACCCCGTAAACGAGGTTCTCGGCATCTTCGACGGCAATCCTGCACGAAAATACGCCAAAACTCTAAAGCGGCCGGCCGTATCGTCGACGCTAATGCCTTATATAAGCAACGACAAATTCGGCTTCAGCATCACCTGCACTTTCTGAACGAGATAGGAAATCACGACTTCCTTATATCGCGTATTGCCCTGGCAATGCTTATCAGACCCGGCTCAAAAATCTCTTTGAGCGTTTCGTAAGCTGTATCGGGATGCGCATCGAGTTCACCGATTATTCTTTCATACTCGGCTCGCGATATGAATTTTCCGAAGTCGGTGATGAAGCCGGCCGTAATCAGTTGCGCCACGTGCGACTGAATGGTGCCTATTTTCACGCCTTTGAGTCGCGCAATATCGCCGAGGCTTTCGCCTGCATTGAACAGAATAAGAGTTTCTTTGAGGCTTGTTCCCGACGGAAGTGTCGCCGGAAGGTTTTCGAATTTACGCACCGCGCTTATAAACTGGCGACCGAAACGGACAGCCTTTTTCTCTCCGACACCGTTCACCTGCACGAATTCGTCGATATTCGACGGACGGCGCACCGCCATGTCGAGCAACGTGGCATCGCTGAAAACAAGATATGGAGGTATGTGCTCTTTGCGCGCGACATCGAGTCTGACGGCTTTGAGCTGCGCGAAAAGCTGCTGCACGGGGTCGGTGACAGCCACTTCTTCCGACCCGATCTTTTTCTTCTTGCGGCCATCGCCTTTCGCTGTCGGTGGCACATAGTTGCTCAGTTCAAGCACATCCTGTCCGCGGAGAATACGCATGCCGTAAGGCGTCACGCGGAGATGATTGGCATCGTCGTAGGCAATTTCGAAAACACCAAGCTGTATCATCTGCGATACATAGTCGGTCCACTCTTCCTTGCGAAGGTCGGCACCGGCTCCGAAAGTGCGTATACGGTCGAACCCTGCACGGACGATATCCGACGTACGCTGTCCGCGGAGAATATTCACGAGCGTGAAGACTCCCACAGCAGTGCCACCCGTACGCATAACGGCGCTGAGAGCCTTTTGGGCAAGGATCGTACCGTCAAACCTCACAGGAGGGTTGAGACATATGTCACAATTGCCGCAGTCGCAGCTGCGTTCTTCGCTGAAATAACTCAGCAGCACACGCCGACGGCATACACGGCCCTCGGCGTAGGCCTGCATACGCGCCAATTTTTCCATATTCACAGCCGTGCGACCCGACTCTGAAGCGAATTTCTGAAGCGTAATCACATCGGCATAGGAGTAGAAGAGCGTGGCCTCGGCAGGGAGTCCGTCACGACCGGCTCTGCCTATTTCCTGATAATAACTCTCAATGTTTCCGGGCATATTGTTATGCACCACCCAGCGGATATTGCTCTTGTCGATACCCATGCCGAAAGCCACTGTGGCACACACAACTTGGGCTGTGCCTTCGAGAAAACGGCGCATCGATTCGTTGCGGCTGTCGGCACTCATTCCGGCATGATAGCACACCGAGCGTATGCCCTGGGCGCACAAAGCCTTGTTCAGATTTTCGGCACCGGTACGCGAGAGACAATAAGCAATGCCCGAATCCTGTGGATATTTGCGGACAAGATTTGCGATATAGCGCAAACGCTCTTTGGCACCCGGATTGGAGTAGGCTCTCAGGCTGATATTCGGCCGGTCGAACGAACCCAGAAGACAATAGGGCTTGTAAAGATTCAGCTGGTTTATTATATCGTCGCGCGTAAGTTTGTCGGCAGTCGCAGTCAGCGCCACAACGGGTACAGTGGGAAATTGCTCCTTGATGACCGCAAGCTGTGTGTAGTCGGGGCGGAAATCATGTCCCCACTGCGATATGCAGTGAGCCTCGTCGATGGCAAACAGACTGATGTCGAGCCGGCTGAACCAGTCAATTCCCTGTAGAAGGCGCTCGGGCGACGTATATAGCAATTTCAACTTGCCGTCGACGGCAGCCTGCATCACACTGCGGTTGTAGGCCTCATCCTGGCTGGAATTGAGCGAGGCCGCCGGTATGCCGTTGGCAACAAGCGCCGCCGTCTGGTCCTGCATAAGGGCTATGAGGGGCGACACAACAATGGCCACACCATGCTCTGCGAGCAATGCCGGCATCTGGAAACACAGCGATTTTCCGCCACCTGTGGGCAGAAGCACCACCGAGTCGCGACTACAAGCCACAGCCTCTATCACCTCGTATTGTCCGGGGCGGAAGGAGCGATAACCATAAAATCGTGTCAGCAGGCTAAGCGCCCGTTCATACAACTGCTTGTTCATTCTATTCCTTTGGGTATAAAACGCGTGCCGTCGAAAGTGAAACCAATCAGCCTGGCAGCCGCAAGACGTACAATGATGTCTTCGGCCTCAGTCAGCGATATGTGCAGCGCGAGTGCCGCCCGACGCTCACTCATTGCCACACCGCCGCTGTAGAGCGCCGCCAGCTCGTAATGTCGCTGCGTGAGCGCCGGAGCAGTGCTGTCGTCGAGTTCCCAGGCTCGCACCATAAGAGGATGCGCGGCAATATTCTCGTCGGCCACACGATAGTAGGCCTTACGGGCTCCGCCCTCCTCTGCCACATACACAGGCCGGCAGGCGGCAGGCGAAATTTCGGCTACGATAACACGTATATTGTCTTCGACGCGATATGCCATGAATGCCGGCATCTGTGGCGGGACACAATACCTCTCTGCAGCCTGCTCCACCACATAAATATCCTCTTCGTTGCGTACTCCGGCAATGACTCCATTGTCTTTTACGCCGATGAGCAACCGTCCTCCGCCGTTATTGGCAAAGGCCGATACCGAACGGGCAATCTTACGGGCATCGGAGATAGTGAATTTGAAATCCTGATGCTCGTGCTCGCCCTCGGCCATCCACTCGCGCAGCAACGAAGCACCGCGTATGGCTTTAAGGTCTTTCATCTTTTCTATCCAATTAGACTGCTAAGTCTGCACTCGGCAAGGGCAGTCGTCAGAGCAATCCGAGCAATTTCTCCACTTCGTCGAAAGTCCGCTCGGGAGCTGCCTGCCAGAAATTCTCATAAGCTGCGGCATTGCCTCCGTCGCCGGGAGTGTCGCTCACAACGCGAATGCACACAAACGGCACATTTTTTATATAGCATACCTGCGCTATTGCTGCCGACTCCATATCTACGGCCTTTGCGTCGGGATACAAATCGAGAATACGGCGCAAATCGTCGGGATTGTCGACAAATATATCGCCCGAAGCAAGAAGGCCTTCTTTTACGCTGAGCTGCCTGCGTATATCTTCCGGCAGCGGACATGTGAAGCGTGCCGGACATCCGGCCGCCTCGCCCTTAACAGTGCCGGGGCCACACCACACGTCGTGGTATGCAATCTCTGAGGCCAGCACAACATCGAGCACACGTGCAGGTTCAGAGGTAGCACCTGTGCCTCCGGCAACTCCGGTATTGATAATCATCATCGGATGAAAATTCTCTATCAGCGTAAGCGCTCCCACGGCGGCGTTGACTTTGCCAATGCCGCATTTACAGGCCACGATATCATGTCCGGCGAGCTTGCCGGTATGAAAGGCAAAGCCGTTTACGCTAATCTCGCTCACATCGGCCATAAGAGGCAGCAGAAGCGCCAGCTCCTTATCCATGGCCACTATTATGCCAATTTTCATAAAACTCTCGTATATTCGGTTGGTAGAAAAAAGGTGTGCCCGGTCTATAACAAAACAGGCACACCCTTCTATATGATAATAAATGTCTTACTTCTCGAATTTCTTCACAATCAGTGTGGCGTTGTGACCGCCGAAGCCGAACGAGTTCGACAGCGCGGCGCGTACTTCACGCTTCTGAGCCTTGTTGAATGTGAAATTGAGCGAGTAATCGATTTCTTCGTCCTCGTCGCCCTCTTCGTGGTTGATTGTGGGAGGGATGATGCCGTCGGTCACTGCCTTGATTGAGAACACTGCCTCGATAGCGCCGGTGGCACCGAGCAGGTGGCCTGTCATCGATTTAGTCGACGAAATGTTGAGCTTGTGGGCGTGTTCGCCGAAAAGCTGCTCGATAGCTTTCACCTCCGAGCGATCGCCTACGGGAGTCGACGTGCCGTGAACATTTATATAGTCGATATCCTCGGGCTTCATGCCGGCGTCTTCAAGAGCGTTCTGCATGGCAAGAATAGCGCCAAGGCCTTCGGGATGTGTTGCAGTGATGTGGTAAGCATCGGCCGAGAGACCGCCGCCGGCAATCTCGCAGTAAATTTTAGCACCGCGGGCAAGAGCGTGCTCAAGTTCTTCAAGAACGAGCACTGCCGAACCTTCGCCAATAACAAAGCCATCGCGACTCTTGCTGAACGGACGAGAAGCTGTCTCGGGACTGTCGTTGCGGGTCGACAAAGCATGCATAGAGTTGAAGCCGCCTACACCTGCGGGGAAAATAGCAGCTTCAGCACCACCTGTGAGAATTGCATCGGCTTTGCCGAGACGTATGAGATTGAATGCGTCGATGATTGCGTTGTTCGACGACGCGCAGGCCGAAACCACGCCGTAGTTGGGGCCATGGTAGCCATATTCCATTGAGATGTGGCCCGACGCGATGTCGGCAATCATCTTAGGAATAAAGAAAGGATTGTATTTAGGGCCTTTGTCGGAATTGAGGGCATAGTATCCGGCTTCTTCCTCAAAGGTATGAAGACCACCGATACCGGCAGCGACAATCACACCTACGCGGTTCTTGTCCACTTTGCCTTCTTCGGCTGCTGCTTCAAGCGCCGCATCTGCAATGGCCTGACGAGCCGCTACAAGTGCATACTGAGCATATAGGTCGAGCTGACGGGTTTTCTTACGGTCGAAATGGTCCTCTGCATTGAAGCCTTTTACCTCGCAGGCAAACTGCGTCTTGAAAAGACTTGCATCGAAGTGTGTGATTGGGCCGGCTCCGCTAACGCCTGCTTTGGCATTTTCCCATGTGGTCTCCACGTCGTTGCCAAGAGGTGTGATAGCACCCATGCCGGTGACTACTACTCGTTTAAGTTCCATTGTGTTATGGTTGGTTGTTGAGGGCTGCCGCATTGCATGCGCACTTTCGGCCCACTGAGTAAAGAGATGCGTCCTTGTTAAAGGGACTGTCAAAATTTAACCGCCGTTTCATTTCGCTTCTGCGAAATTTCGCGGCGGTTTATTAAGTGGCGTTGAAATATCGCTGCTTACTTCGCGTTAGCTTCTACGAATGCTATTGCGTCGCCGACAGTTTTGATTTTTTCTGCTTCTTCGTCGGGGATGGTTACGCCGAATTCTTTCTCGAAGTCCATGATGAGTTCAACGGTATCGAGCGAATCTGCACCGAGGTCGGTGATGAAAGATGCGGTTTCTGTTACCTGGTCGGGCTGAACACCGAGTTTATCAACTACGATGCTTTTAACGCGATCTGCTACTTCAGACATAATAGTGAGATTATTTTGTGATTAATAATTTGCGTTTTAGCGATGCAAAGTAAGTAAAAAATATCCAATTACAGAAATTTTTATTTATCTATCTCTTGCATCCGATGCGCCTTTTATCACATAATGCACTAATACACCGCACCTTAACTACAATTAGCACTCAATGTCAAAAATTGTTAAGTCGGTTTGCCCTGCGACAACTTTTCGCTACTTTTGCACAGCTGCGGAAAAGCACCGCAGCTTTTATTTATTCGACATGGAACAATACATCGTATCGGCCAGAAAATACAGACCCTCGACCTTTGCGTCGGTGGTCGGGCAACCGGCGCTGACGGCGACGCTTAAAAACGCCATCGCCACCGACCGTCTGGCTCACGCCTACCTATTCTGTGGGTCGCGAGGCGTGGGTAAGACTTCGTGTGCCCGTATTTTCGCCAAAACTATCAACTGCTCCTCGCGCACTTCCGACGGCGAGGCTTGCAACCAGTGCGATTCATGCCGGCAATTCAACGAAAACCGTTCACTCAACATTCTTGAGCTCGACGCCGCCTCAAACAACGGTGTCGACGACATGCGACAACTCATCGAACAGGTGATGGTGCCCCCGGCATCCGGAAAGTACCGCGTATTCATCATCGACGAGGTGCATATGCTCACGGCGGCTGCGTTCAACGCGTTTCTCAAAACGCTCGAAGAGCCGCCGTCGTATGTTATTTTCATACTTGCCACGACCGAAAAGCACAAAATCATACCGACAATCCTGTCGCGCTGCCAGATTTACGATTTCAACCGCATAACAATCGCCGACATGGTGGCACAGATGCAACGCATCGCCGCCAACGAAGGCATTGCAGCCGAACCGGCCGCATTGAATATCATAGCACGTAAGGCCGACGGTGCCATGCGCGACGCTCTCTCGATATTCGACCAGGTGGCGGCAAGCTCTCGCGGAAACATCACCTATCAGTCGACAATCGACAATCTGAACGAGCTCGACAACAGCTACTACGAACGTCTCGTCGACGCATTCGTCGCCCAGGATGTGGCCACTTCGCTCCTAATATATAAAGAGGTGCGCGAAAAAGGCTTCGACTCACTCTTCTTCATCAACGGTCTTGCACGATATCTCCGCGACCTTATGGTGGCGATGAATCCGGCAACTCTTTGCCTTCTAGAAGCGACCGACGACGTGCGCCAGACAATGGCCGAAAAAGGAGCAAAACTGCACCCAACATTCCTTTACAAAGCAATGGACCTCTGCAATGAGGCCGACTTCAATTTCCGAACCGCAGGCAACAAACAATTCCTTATAGAGCTGACGCTCATTAAACTATGCCAATTACTCAGCCCCTCGCCCGATGAAAGCGGAAGCGACGGGGGGCAACTGAGACCGCTGGAGAGCTTCGCAACCTCCTCGCCGGCCCCGCAAGCAATTGGCGCAACCCCTGCAACTACTGTGCCTCACGCTACGGCTACGGTTCAGACTCCGACACGACCTTCGGTGCCGCATGTAGTGGCATCGAAACCATTGCCCGAAATGACGCACAAGTCGTACACCTCAGGCACTCTGTCGCTCAATAGCACCACACCCAAACCCGAGGCGCAGCCACAGCAGGTGCAGCAAGCCTCGGAGCCAGAGCCGGAATTCAGAAACAAGCCTTACAGCGATGCCGATTTTGCAACGGCATGGCATGCGCTTGCTTCGTCGTTCGATGCCGAGCCGCTGCTCAAAAGCGTGCTCTCCGCAAGCGAGCCACTGCGTACGGCCGAACACACCTTCGAAATAAAGGTGTGGAACGCCATGCAGGCCGACATAGTCCAGAAATCTCTCGGCTCTATCACCAGGCAAATCCGCGACCGTCTGTCGAACGACGCAATCACCCTCGAGCCACAGGTATGTCAAGGCGACATTCCGCCGGCTTTCTGGACCGAACAACAGGTGCTCGACTACTTGCTCAAGTCGCATCCCGCACTATCGGAGATGATGACAAAATTCAAGATGCACCTCATCTAAAAATTTTCAATGCGCAACATTTCACTTCTATTATTTGCAATAGCCCTTACTATTTTTGTCGCCTGCAGCCCGCGACACTGCTGCGACACAAGATACACAACTCTTACAGCCGACATCGACAGCCTCTTCGGCGCGATGTTTGCCGATTCAGAACCCGGCGCTATTGTACTGATAGCCAAAGGAGACACCGTAATCTACGAGCAAGGTTTCGGAAAAGCACGGCTCGACGAAAACACTCCAATCGACAGCACGACGCTTTTCAATATCTGCTCTATATCAAAGCAATTCTCTTCGGTTGCACTGCTCATACTTCAGGAACGCGGCGCACTCTCGATGAGCGACACCGTGTCGCAGTATTTTCCCGAATTCCACTCGCCTCTGCTGAGGCAAATCACCCTCAGGCAGATGATGTCGCACACATCGGGAATTCCCGACACACGTCCGCGCACCGAGCAGCAGTGGCAGGAATACCTCAAGAAACACAAAAGCATCTACGCCAATGTAAACGACTACAAGCACTACGCTCTGTGGAAAGAGTCGACACAGTATCTCGACGATCTCGACTCACTCGCATTCACGCCCGGCACTCAATATGAGTATCAGAATCCTACCTTTCAGCTTGTGCTGCCTATAGTTGAACGCCTCACCGACTCAGAGTTCACTTCGTGGATGCACACCAATATATTTGCCGGAGCCGGCATGAAACACACTGTATATTTCCAGCCCGATGTGCCCATGAACAACTACGCGCACGGATATATTCCCGCCGAAGGCGAGGCCGGAACAGCATCACGCAGCAAAGACGGCCGCTGGGAGGAATCGGACTACGGCGAGGCAAATTTCTTTCCCACGAAAGCCGACGGTGGCCTCTACACCACCTCGCGCGACTTCCTTCGCTGGCAGCGCGCCCTTTACAGAAATCGCATAATTAACGAAGAATCTCTGAAGCAGACCGTAGAGCCAATCGTACTCACCGACGAGCCCGACACCTACTATGGCCTCGGCCTATACTCATACCGGCGAGAGGGTTTCCCTCTGAAAATATTCCACACAGGCGACAACGGCGGGTTCTACACCTACGCCGCATATTTTCCAGGGAGCGAGGTGTCGGTAATAATTTTTGCAAACCGTCCCGACTGGGACCGTCCGGCGACTGTGGCGGCTGTCGACAGCATTCTTGTCGCCGAAAAGCTCATTTGAATTGTTATATAATACAGTTCACAATCTATCAAAATTCAAAATAAAATGTTTACAGAAAAACGGAGCAGCATGCTCCATGGAGTCCTTCTCATCGGCCTCTTTTCATGCGCGGCATTCTACATAGGTTCGGCACAGATATTCACCGAGCTGTCGTTCAGCCCCATGATCATAGGCATAATTCTCGGCATGCTATATGCCAACAGCTTACGCAACAATCTGCCTGAGACATGGGTGCCGGGCATACAGTTCTGTTCCAAAAAGCTGCTCAGACTCGGCATCATCCTGTATGGCTTCCGCCTCACATTCATGGACGTTGTCGCTGTAGGTCTGCCGGGCATCATCATCGATGTTATCGTTGTCACTGTCACTGTCATAGGCGGTTACTGGCTTGGCAAAGCCCTCAAAATGGACCGCGACATAGCCCTGCTCACTTCAATAGGCAGCGGCATATGCGGTGCGGCAGCCGTGCTCGGCGCAGAGTCTACAATTCAGACAAAGCCCTACAAAACGGCCGTAGCCGTGGCCACAGTGGTGATTTTCGGAACAATATCAATGTTCCTTTATCCAATTGCCTACCGTGCAGGCATTCTCAACCTGTCGCCCGAAGAAATGGGTATTTACGCCGGGTCCACACTTCATGAAGTGGCTCACGCCGTAGGTGCCGGCAATGCCATGGGCCCGGAAATCTCCGATGTGGCCGTGATTGTAAAGATGATACGCGTCATGCTGCTCGTGCCCGTGCTTCTCATTCTCGGCTACTGGACGGCTGTCTCTGCCGTAAAACACGGCAATGCGGGCAACGCCACAAAAGGCAAAGTGACAATTCCATGGTTTGCTCTCGGCTTTCTCGCAGTCATCGGATTCAATTCATTCAGCTTATTGCCGCAGTCTGTTGTCGACATTATCAACTACATCGACACATTCCTGCTCACTATGGCTATGGTGGCCCTTGGTGCCGAAACGAGCATCGACAAATTCAAAAAAGCGGGAGCAAAGCCGTTTATACTTGCATTCATCCTTTTTATATGGCTCATCGCCGGTGGATGGCTGCTTGCTAAATACATCTCGCCACTCTTCATCTGACTCTCCGCTCAATCAACTGAGCAGAGGCTGTCTAACCGCGGTTAGACGGCCTCTGTCATTTCTGAGTTGGAGTAATATTATTTCTTATACGACTCTCTTACGAAAGGCGCATTATCGAGATATTCTGCGCTCTGGCGGATGCCTTCTTCGGGGTCGCCGGTAAATTCTTCGATTTCAACATAAAAGTTCTCCACACCTGCGGTGTCGGCATTATTGAAGATAGCGTCGAAACCTACCATACCGCTCTGACCAATCTCGCGGAGGTCTTTGATATGGAGAAGCTTGAAGCGGCCGGGATACTTCTTGAAATAATCAACAGGAGCTGCATGACCATACATAGTCCAGTACACGTCCATCTCATAGAGCATCTCGGGGTTGGTGTTCTCAATCATATAATCGAGCATTTTCACACCTTCTACCTCCTTGAACTCGTGCGAGTGGTTGTGATAGCCGAATTTAAGGCCCTGGGCCTCACAGCGGCGTGTTACCTCGCTCAGAGCCTCGCACTGCTTCTTAAGGTCGGCCAGCGAGTCGGGCACATTCATCCACGGCATCACGATATATTCCATGCCGGCGGCCTTGTGGTCGGCGATGGTCTTGTCCCACCACTTATAGAATTCGCTATAGTCGCCCGATTTCATTTCGTCGGCCGAAAGGCTGCGGCCGGTGTGCGACGATGTGGCCTTGAGACCGGCTTCCTCACAAGCTTTGGCAAATTCTTCGGGAGTAAGGCCATAGAAAAGTCCCTTGCCATTATCGTAGTTTGCAGCCTCCACATGTGTGTAGCCGTTATCCGATACCGATTTGAGAAGTCCGGGAAGATTGTCGTGATATTTCTGTCCCTCGTCGAGCAGATGGCGCACAGAATAGAGCTGAATGCCCTTATCTTTTTTAGGAGCATCTGTCTGTGCGTTGGTGCAGGCAACTGCGCCGCCGAGCAATAAGGCCGACACAGCAAAGAGTATTGTCTTAAGTTTCATAGTTTAGATTGATTAATTTTAAAGGGGTGTCACAGCCGGCCGAACCGAGCAATGACACCCCGTATCAGATTATCGATTTATTAATCGAGGGGTTTAACGCGGATGTTGCGGAACCAAACGTTGTCGCCGTGGTCCTGGAAGCCGATATAGCCTTCGTGATTCTCACCGCCGCAGTTGTTGAGGAGCTCGAATGCGAGGGGCCATTTTTCCTGGCTGAACTTGCTGTTCTGGAGCAGTTCTGTCCACTGAGGAGTCCAGAGGTGGTATTCAACCACATTCTCACCGTTCTGCGAGTGAACTACAGTGCCTTTGTAAACGAGAATCTTAGCCTTGTTCCATTCGCCGTAAGGTTTCTGGTTCTGGGGCTTGGCGGGAATCATGTCGTAGAGAGAAGCCGACATGCGGTTGCCGTCGACACCGAGCTTGGCATCAGGGTGGTTTGCATTGTCGAGCACCTGATATTCGGGAGCCGAGATATAGATTGGCTCGAGCTGCTTGCTGCCGTCTTCTTTTGTAGTCTCAACTTCCTGAGCGAGGTAGAAGATACCGGAGTTGCTGCCTTTGTCGACTTTCCATTCGAGTTCGAGTTCGAAGTTGCCGAGCTGCTTGCCAAAGATGATGTCGCCCCCCTGGAGGGTCTGGCCTTCGCCTGTACCCGAGCCATTGAATTTGATAGCGCCGTCTTCTATTGTCCAGCGCGAAGGTACGGTGTCTTTACCGTAGCCACGCCAACCGGTGAAGTCTTTGCCGTTGAAGATGGTATAGTAACCTTCTTCGTCAACGGGGAAAGATGTGAGGTCTATCTGCTCGTTCTGGAGAACGGTGTACTGGGGACCTGCGGGAACTGAGTCTGTTGCCTCACATTCCTGTGAAGCATTCTTGCTGCCGCAAGCGGTAGCGGCTACAACAGCGAGAGCTGATGCGAAGAAAAGAATCTTTTTCATTTTATATTTATATATGTGTTTTTTGCTGTTATGCGGGCATTTCGGGAAGTTTCCAACCGTCGCGATACTGCTTGCGGATAAGAGACTCGGCATACTGACGGGCGTTTACGGGGTCGGACCACGTCTTATCAAATGTGGGATGACCGTCTTTGATGTGGAATCCGTCGGCGATGCAAGTGCGGATTGTGGCATCCTCGGGGATGTTGGTGAAACGCATGTTCTCGCCATCCCAGTCGAGCACCTGGTTGAGACCCTGAAGACGTGCGGCGAGCACACCCATTACAACCATTTCGTTGAACGGGCCGGCTTCGGAGAAGTCCGATGCCGAAGGTGTGCGGTGTGCATAATCTTCCTTGCAGGCACGCACCCAGTCTTTGCCGTGGCTGAGTTCAACTTTGCGGGCAATCGAGGGTGCTTCGGGAACACGACCCGAAAGCAGATAGGGATTTACGCCGTAGCAACCGCAGATAAGGGTGTCTTTGGTGCCGTAGAAGATGAGGGCGCCACCCTGGTCGTTGAGGTCTTTGCCATCGGGAAGGCCTGCGGGACGTTCGGGAAGGATACCGCCGTCATACCATGTGATTTCTACTTCGGGCATACCTACCTTAGGCATGTTGTCGCGACGTGGGAAGGTGTATTTGATACGCTGTGCGTTGGGAGCCGATTCGGTGAGGAGCAGAGTCGAGCTGCCTTCGACATGTGTGGGGTATCTGAGGTTGAGAGCCTTGAAGGCGGGGTGGAGAATATGGCAGGCCATATCGCCGAGTGCGCCGGTGCCGAAATCCCACCAGCCGCGGAAGTTCCAGGGGTGGTAGCAGCTGTGATACGGACGTTCGGGGGCCGGACCGAGGAAAGCATCCCAGTTGAGTGTCGAAGGTATTTTCTCCGATTTTACAGGACGCGAAAGGCCCTGAGGCCAGATAGGACGGTCGGTGAATGCGTCGACACGGGTCACTTCACCGATTTCGCCGTTCCAAATCCAGTCGCAGATTTTGCGCACACCGTCGCCCGAAGCGCCCTGGTTACCCATCTGGGTGGCTACTTTGTGTTTGTCGGCAAGACGGGTGAGCAGACGCGACTCGTAAACGGTATGTGTGAGAGGCTTCTCGCAGTATACATGTTTGCCGGCTACAAGAGCGTCGGCAGAGATGATTGCATGGGTGTGGTCGGCAGTAGCTACTACAACAGCATCTGCATCCTTGAGCATTTCGTCGTACATACGACGGTAGTCGTTGTAACGTTTTGCGTTGGGATATCTGCGGAAGATGTGGTCGGCATACTTCCAGTCTACGTCGCAGAGGCCGATGATGTTTTCCTGACTAACGTCATTGAGCACGGAAGCACCGCGACCACCGATGCCTACGCCGAGAATATTGAGTTTGTCGCTGGGAGCTGTGACTCCGCTGAAGCTCTTACCAAGAACAGAACTGGGCATCACGGCCATTGCAAGCGAGGCCATTGCACCGGTTTTGAGGAACTGTCTCCTTGTTAAATCTACTGACATGGTTTTAGGTATTAGTGTTGAAAAAAAATGATGAATTTTCGGGAATCAAAAAAGAGGTTTATCGGGTAGTCTGCCTTCTCAAAAGACCATATCCGTCTTTCATTGTGCGGCGGCGCTCATGGATTTGCTCCAGCTCTTCACTCGTACCGCACACAGGCAAGTCGCTCTGAAGGGCGCTCTCAATCGCTTTCCAGGCAAGTTCCGAGGCAACGGCAGCATCGTCGAAAGAAGGCAGCATAGAGTCGGGCTCGCCTCTTTCTATTGAGTCGGCGAAGTGCTCTATGAGCTTGTCAATGTTCTTGCCTCCGTAGGGACGCTCTATGCGCTCGGTGCGTGTGACTCCATGAACCTCCACAACGGCTGTCTTGAAGTCGTGAGTCATTCGCACTATGCCTTTCGAGCCTATGATATCCATATAGGAGTTATGTGTCTGTTTGTCGGAGAGCTGTCCATAGTTGTGGCCCTGAGTGATATCAAACACCACGCCGTTCTCAAAGGTGCCGTGGCACTGCAGCCACCAGGGGTCTTTATAGGCCCACATTCGCACAGCCTGTCCGTGGACTGTCTTGTACTCCGAGCGAGCCAGCTGACGGGCCACATCGACATAGTGCATGCCGCAGTCGTGGAACGACGGGCCTTCGGCCTCATGACCTTCGCCGGGCGAAAGACCGGGTGTCATATGGCAGATGCGGATAATGCCGAGCTCGCCGAGCTCGCCCGAGCGTATGCAGTCGTCGATTTCTTTGAAATACCACGAGTTGCGGATATAAAGGTTTACGGTTGAGACTATTTTGGCGTTTTTCACCAGTTCACAGGCCGCTCTTTCGTTTTCGGGAGTATCGGCAATCGGCTTTTCGGATATTATTGATTTGCCGGCTGCTACAGCTTTGCGAATCTGCCTCAGGCGCGAATCGGCAAGGGCCGTAAGCACAACAGCATCTATTTCAGGATTATTGAAAATCTCGTCCTCGTCTGTCACGATGGTGGCTTCAGGCACTCGGTTGTGAATCTCATCATGAACGGCAGTGTTCATCTCACATATCGACGACACTGTCCAACGGGGGCTCTTCAGGAATTCATTAAGGAAGAAACCGCCCATGCGGCCAAGTCCTATGATTCCTACTTTTAGTTTTTCCATTGCAAAATAGGGAGGTTCTGCAGTTTTTAGATTTCGCTCAAAGTTAATCATTTTTCACGGCTTATACAAGTATTTTCATCAATTTTAATCAAAAATCGATTAAAACGACAAATAGCTGTGGTGTTTTTAGAGCTTGTTTAAAAACGATTGTTAACAGAAGTGAGTTTTCGGAGAGAAATAA
>RYWL01000088.1 GCA_003979155.1 Muribaculaceae bacterium | reverse complement strand
TCTCCGCGACCGTCTCGAACAGTTCCTCCGCAAAATTCAGAAAAAATACGGTTACCTTCAGGTAATCACTCCGCATATCGGCAACAAGCAGCTCTACGTAACTTCGGGCCACTACGCAAAATATGGCAAAGACTCGTTCCAGCCCATACACACTCCCGAAGAAGGCGAGGAATACCTCCTCAAACCCATGAACTGCCCTCACCACTGCGAGATTTTCCGTGCACTCCCCCGCTCATACCGCGACCTGCCCCTGCGCCTTGCCGAATTCGGCACTGTATACCGCTACGAGCAGAGCGGCGAGCTCCATGGACTCACCCGCGTACGCGGATTTACGCAGGACGACGCACACATCTACTGCGCCCCTGAGCAAATCAAAGACGAGTTCCTCAAAGTGATGGACATCATCCTCTTCATCTTCAAGGCTCTCAAATTTGACAACTACGAAGCTCAGATATCGCTCCGCGACCCCGAGCACAAAGAAAAATACATCGGCTCCGACGAAAACTGGCACAAAGCCGAACAGGCAATCATCGAAGCTTGCGCCGAAAAAGGCATCAACGCGCGCACCGAACTCGGAGAAGCAGCATTCTACGGCCCTAAACTCGACTTTATGGTACGCGACGCCATCGGCCGCCGCTGGCAGCTCGGCACAATTCAGGTAGACTACAACCTGCCCGAACGCTTCGAGCTCGAATACACAGGCAGCGACAACGCGAAGCATCGTCCGGTGATGATACACCGTGCACCCTTCGGCTCAATGGAGCGCTTCGTAGCCGTGCTGCTCGAGCACACTGCCGGCCACTTCCCCTTGTGGCTCGCACCCGAACAGGTGATTATCATCCCCGTAAGCGACAAATACAGCGACTACGCCAACCGCGTAGCTGCCGAGCTTGATGCCGCCGACATTCGCTGCGAAGTCGACAACCGCAACGAGACTCTCGGTCGCAAAATCCGCGACAATCAGCTCAAACGCATACCTTATATGCTCGTCGTAGGCGAAAAAGAAGCCGCTGCAGGCGAAGTTTCCGTAAGAAAATCGGGCGAAGGCGACCTCGGTTCGATGAAAATTGCTAACTTTGCACAGCTTTTGACCGATGAGGTCAACAAAATGATTAACCAATAACAAACAAAATACTAATTAAACTGCTACCAAGCACACTGAATGGATAAAAAACCTTACAATCCGGGAGCACCCCGACCCATAAACAACGGTCCTCGCCCACAGCAATCCGGACGCCGTGACCCACGCCAGCAAAAGCAAGCGCCCAACAACATAAACGAGCACATACGTGCACGCGAAGTGCGTCTTGTAGGCGACAACGTCACCCCCGGCATATATACCATTCAGCAGGCACGCGGCATTGCCGACGAGCTCGACCTCGACCTCGTGGAAATATCGCCAAACGCAGAGCCCCCGGTATGCAAAATCCTTGACTATCAGAAATATCTCTATCAGCAGAAGAAGAAAGCCAAGGAAATCAAAGCCAAAGCAGCCAAGGTAGTCGTAAAAGAAATCCGTTTCGGGCCTCAGACCGACGACCACGACTACAACTTCAAGCTCAAGCATGCCGTCGGCTTCCTTCAGGAAGGCTCTAAAGTAAAAGCCTACGTATTCTTCAAAGGCCGCTCGATTCTCTTCAAAGAGCAAGGCGAAGTGCTCCTGCTCCGTTTTGCCAACGACCTCGAAGACTACGGCAAAGTAGAGCAGATGCCGATTCTCGAAGGCAAACGCATGACGATAATGATATCGCCCAAAAAGAAATAATCAGCCACGTGTGGCTATCGATTATAATACTCGAATTAACAACAAATTAACAAAACAATGCCTAAGATTAAGACTAACTCCGGTTCCAAAAAGAGGTTCGCCCTTACCGGCTCAGGTAAGATTAAGAGAAAACACGCTTTCAAGAGCCACATTCTCACAAAGAAAACTAAGAAGCAGAAACGCAACCTCACCAACAGCGGTCTCGTTGCTCGCGCCAACCTTTCAAGTGTGAAGTCGCTTCTCGGCCTCAAATAAGCCGCTGTCAAAGCAATTTACTCTCAAAGCTAATTCGTGATTATATAATTCATTATTAACCGAATGCACAGCCCTAAGAGCAGCTCCGAAATCAGCTGACGCTGTCATTCAAAATCATTTGAAACAATGCCAAGATCAGTCAACCACGTTGCATCGCGCGCACGCCGCAAGAAAATCCTCAAACTCACACGAGGCTACTTTGGCTGCCGTCGTAATGTATGGACCGTTGCTAAAAACACCTGGGAAAAAGGTCTTACCTACGCTTATCGCGACCGTAAGGACAAGAAGCGCAACTTCCGCGCTCTCTGGATTCAGCGTATCAACGCTGCCGCACGTCTCCACGACCTCAGCTACTCCAAGCTCATGGGCCTCATCCACAAGAGCGGCATCGAAATCAACCGCAAAGTCCTCGCCGACCTCGCTCTCAACAACCCCGCTGCTTTCGCAGCTATTGTAGAGAAAGTAAAGAACGCATAAGCGACTTTCAGAAGATTTAAACTCCGTCGGCGACCTCGTCCCTGACGGAGTTTTTTATGTCGTCACGCCAGCGAAAAAATTCGAGGCGAGCCGACCAACGAACAAACGCACGACATGCGTTGTTTACATTCTATGCTATCAGACAAAACTTACTCTAAACATTACAACCGACTATGAAAACAATCGCCTGTTCATTACTTAGCCTCGCTGCCTTAGTCGCAGCCTCTGTAGGAATGTCGTCGTGCTCCGATTCGGCATACTATGCCGGACAATGGCAGGGCAATCCTGAGACAATCCAAATACAGGGAGCCTCCAACGCCATGGCAACAATCACCATCGATTTTGCCCCCACACCAGGCGAAAAAGGACGCGGAAACGTAAATATATCTGCTGTGATAAACGCCAGCCAACCGGCATCGTCCGACGGCATCGAGCAGGTCTATGAGGCAAATATCGTAGCCACAGCATCGGCATCGGGCAGCTATGTGGCCGAAGACCGCGATTACGACGATATCATTGTTTCGCTCAACCCCTCGACATTTAATGTAAACGTTGACCGCGACGGCGTGGCATTCGCACAAAATGCTCTCACCGAAGCACAACAACCTATGCTCGACTCTCTCACCAATGTAACTGCCGAGCGCTGGCGTAAGAACATAACGCCGGTGGTTCGCGATATTTTCAACACTTACTCCACGATAGAAGATATCAAGGTGCTCCACAACGATATTCTCAAATTTGAGGTCGGGCACAAAGATTATATTTTCAAACGTGTAGGCGTTCCCGACTGAAAGCAGACACAATAAACAGAAACAAGAAAAGAAAACAGGAGACATACCCTTCCCGGGTATGTCTCCTGCCTAATTTATGAGAAAACAGATTATTATTTCACGTATACTTTTGTGGCTTTTCCGTCCTGAACTTTTACGTATACTCCGGGAACAGAAGGAGAGTCGACACGCAGACCCGATACATTATAGTATACAGGCGCATCAGTGCCAGCAACTACATCGGCTACAGAATCAGTTTCGGGAAGCTGGATATAGAATTTGTGATTAATATTGCCGCGATACATTGCAGAGCCGGGCATGTAAAGGTTGATAGCACCACCGAGGAAGGTGATTTTGCCATTTTTCAATGTACCGAAACCATCGAGCACGCCAGGGTCATTGAGATTTGCGCCTGTCTGAATAGAGTGCCAGCCCTCGGAGAACAAAATGAGCTGTGTGCCGTCAAACTCGACACCAATGGGCGAACCCTCGATGGTGACTCTTTCGGGATTTGTGGCATCGATAACCACATAGTGACTGTGATTGTGGCCCTCGGGGATATTACCGTCGTTGACCAGCAACTGATATTCGGGATATGCCGGACCATAGAGGTCAACAAGGCGATAGCGACCCGGAGTAGTGATGCTTTCTTGTACGTCTACCTGATACACAACATTGCTCATTTCGTCGGGCCAGATGCTCGAGAACACATCTTCGGAGTATTCAGCCTTGCCTATGGTCTTCCACTCGTCGGCATTTTCCTGCTGACCGAAGCAATATACTATCTCGCGGCCCACAATATCGCCGTCGGCAGTCAGTGCTGCGAGAGCAAGGGTGTTCATGCCGTATTCGGGGCTTACAGTCACCACACCGCCGGTAGCGACAGAGCCCTTGGCAAGCACTTCCTGGAAGAGTTTTTCATCTTTTTTCTCGAAGCTGCGCATACCGCTGAAAAGGCCATATTTTACTTCGGCAATATCCTCACCGGCTGAGTAGGCAACCGAAAGGCTGCTGTCGGTGCAGATGTCGCCAGGCTGAACGCCGAAACTAAAATCTTTCGCGCCGGGAAGCGACACACGGAGGAGTCCGCTCAGATTGACAGCAAATTGATCTCCATTACCAAACAGCGGGAAATCGAGAAAAACCTCTCCGACTCCAAATGTAAAATTACCGCCGAGGAGCTTGCCCGAAGCCATGCCCATTGAAACGGCTTCCTCAGGCCTGAAGTAGCCTAAATTGATGTAGTAACCGGCATAGTCACAAAAATAAGCAGGGCAATACTCTCCCTCCATCAAACCGAAGTCGATATCCTTCAGCTCAACGTATTCAACCCACACGGCATCGGGATTCTCGGCATGGAGAAATATATCACAGCTGTCGAAGGCATCGAAATAAGGACAGTTACCGTTTCCGTAAGGATTCTCCACACGGTAATAACCGGGAGTTGTTGCGCTTTCGTATATTTCGACATCCCATGTCTGCGACTCGAGTGGGGTGAGGGCACTCATTATATCATCGGTAAAACGACCTGTACCGAGCAGCGTCCACTGTTCATCGGCCGGCTCGTCGGCAGCATCACCGTCAGCGCGTGCAGCCGGAGCCTTCTGCACCTTCGACGCAAACCTATCGGCGCCGATCACGGCTTTGTTCAACATATCGGGGTTGAGCGACAGCTTCACAGCCCCATTTGCCGACGCCATAACGACGCCGGCAAATAAAAGAAGGAATAAAGAGTACAATTTTTTCATGTGATACTTCATTTGGTTCGCCACAAAATTAAGAGCTTGTTTAAAAACAAATGTGAATAATAAATTAAGCATCAGTCAATAT